>JAPLWU010000122.1 GCA_026396425.1 Microcaldota archaeon
CTGAAAATGTCCGCAGTGCCATTGCCGTAGTGCATGTCGAAATCCACTATCATGACCGTCTTTCTTTCCTTCTTCTGGATTTTTCTAATCGCAAATGCAATATTATTTATGTAGCAGAAGCCCGCGAAATAATCCCTGCCCGCGTGGTGGCCCGGCGGCCTGACCGCGGCGAATGCGAACTTCTCCTCCGACAATTCGGCGGCCTTGTACGCCGCGCCCGCGGCGAGTTTTGCTATCCCGTACGTACTCTCCGTGAACTTGTTGTCCGGGAACCATGATTGCCGCTTTGAAAGATTTTCGAGGTTTGCGAGGTGCTTTTTCGTATGCACGAGTTCGAGTTCATGCTCATCCGCCCTTTCAGGCTCGACAAACTCGGCCTGCCCGCTCCCGCGCAGGGTTTTGCAAATGGCCCTAAGCCTTTCAGGGCTTTCCGGGTGGCCCTCGCCCGCGTCGTGCCTGAGGAATTTGTCGGAATAAACGACATAAAATGACATTTCGCATCCGCCTCGCGCATACCCTCTCATACCCCTTCAACAGCGCAATATTTAATATCCCGCCCCGAATATTCCCCCATGGCCAAGCAGCTCATCGTTACGCGTACGGACCTCAAGCTCGGGAAGGGGAAGCTCGCCGCGCACGTTGCGCACGCATCCCTCGAGGGCTACAAAAAAGTTAAGTCAAAAAACCCGCAAATTATCGAGGAGTGGGAAAGCGAGGGACAGAAGAAAGTAGTTGTGAAAATAGAGAGCGAGCGTGAGTTGCTCGAACTTTTCGAAAAAATAAAAAACAAAATCCCCTGCGCCCTCATAAAGGATGCCGGCCTCACCCAGATTCCGCCTGGAACGATAACCGCGCTAGCAATCGGCCCGTGGGACGAAAAAGAAATAGACGAATTCACTCGTCATCTGAAGCTTCTCTGAGGCACAAGCGGAGTCGTCACATACCCACGCCTAACACGATTTGCGCTGTGGCGCAAATGTGTCCCATTTGGGCCGCGCCCAAATAGGGAAGGCATGGGCTTGTAGCGAGTATTGTGCGGTAAAAACAAAGCGCCTTTACCCGCGGCTTCAGCCGCGGGCTTCGGGCGTGGGTATGTGGTGAAACAACAGGCGGGCATAACAATGACCGACGAGGACCAGTTCTACGAGCTTAATGCGCAATGCTGGCGCTGCAGGATGTATGTCCCGCGCATGGAGATGAAATACTACGCCGGCATGCTCTACTGCCCCATGTGCTACAATGATGTTGCCGAGGCCAACAGGTGCCAGCTGTGCGGCAAGCATCTCGAGACGGGTGAGCACGGGCTATGCGGGGCCTGCAAGGAGAGGAAAAAACAGAAGGAAAAATGTTCCCGCTGCGGTTCTTCTCTCGAAGAGGGAGTCTGCCCCAACTGTTCGCGGGAGAGGCCTGAACGAGGCGAAGGCCAAGCCCCGGAAGAGAAGCAATCCGCGGCTCCAATTCTGTCCCCAATACGGATAGTGCGAAACTTCTGGGATTTCGCGAAAGGGCTAGTAATACCCAGGGAAGGCTGGGGGATTCGAGCAAGAATACGGAGGAAATTCGGCAAGCAATGAGCCGGGAATCGGGGGCCGGCGGCCAGCGAAATTATATATAGATTTGCGCCCGACTCTATGCATGCAAAATTCAGAAAATAACGGCAAAGACGCTCCGGCTCCTCCGTCATTGTCTATAAGCACGAAATACAAGGCTTTTTGCGCCGCGCTCCTCAAGGACGGGAAAACCGAGAAGATGGAGGCCAACAGCCCGGCCGATTTCAAGCAAATACTCAGCAGGGCTTCCGTTTCGTGGGTCGACTACCTGGCGACCGATTTTGAGCCCGAAGCATACGAGGTTGCGCTCCCCATGGGCTTCAGCTCAGGGCTCCTCGCCACCCTCCTCACCGGCGCGAGCAAATACGAGGACCTTGACAACGAGGCCGGTCTCATCCTTCCCGCCATAACCGTAGAGGGTTTCAAAGTCACGGCGAACCCGCTTCTCATACTCATAAAGAAAAACCTCATTCTCACAATACACGGCGCCCAGGTCATGAGGTTCGTGAGGCTCAGGCGCTATGCCGGCACTTTCTTCCGAAAGGTTCCGCCAAAGGCCAAGGACGCCGACAAGGTCACGATGCTGCTCATCCGCATCATAGACGAGAACAACAGTAGGAACTTCGATTATTTACGCGAAATTGAGGAACAGGGCGACAAGCTGAGCGGAATGCTTTCCGACCCTAAAACTCTTCGAACAACGCTGGGGCCGCAGATTTACCAGATGAAGCACGCGCTCATCGGCTATCTCAATGCCCTCTGGTCGACCGTGGACGTTCTAAACGCGCTCCGATACGGGGACCCAGAGCTTCTAACAGATAATGAGAAGCTCCTCCGTCGCATAACCGTGCTCACTTCCGACGTGAACAACCAGATAAGCCTCGCCGAGCATCTCAGCGAAGTCCTCGCGAGCGGCCTCGAGGTCCTCCAGAGCATATACAACAACCAGCTGCAGATTCTCAACAACAAGATGGCATTGCTGGTCGCATATCTCACGGTCATAGGCACCGCTCTGCTCGTTCCGAACACAATCGCAACGGTTATGAGCAACCCCGCGTTCCAGATGGGCCCGCAGGATGTCGGGTGGTATACCGCGCTAATTCTGGTTTCGACAGTAGTTTCCACCGTAGTCGCCTACTGGTGGGTCAAGTCTAGGGGCTGGATGCCCTCGAGCGTCGAGTAATCCGACTGCAAAGAGTAAAAAGAAAACGCCACGTGTAGTAGCTTTTTATATCCGAACTCCCAAATACTACTGGGTGGTTCTATGGCAACAGCTAAGTGTATAGATAGGAGGACAATCGCTAACATTGATGAGGGCCTTAGAAGAATCATTGCAACCGCAAAAAAAGACCAAGCCTTCGCAGGAAGGGCGAAGTTATATGCAGGAGTTCTCTTGGACGATATCGCAAGCTCAAAGCAAAAAGACAAAGATGTCTTGTTATTGGAACCTGGAATTTTGCGTAGGATTGGGAGTGCCCTCGGGGTTATAGGTGTCGAGTTGGTTAAATTTGACACCAAGTCAGGTGAGCGCCTCACCGAACTGGGCGATACCATCAGCGACTGGGTTGCTAAAACTGGCTACGAGACCAGCGTTGAAGTCCCGCTTGATCAATTTCGAGATCTGGCCGGTAATTTTACCGAAGCAGCGAAGATGTTCGACGTCAAGGTTACCCTAACGACAAAAAAATAAAATGCCAAGCGCGAGAAACATCTGATTATTTATTCCAAAGGGCATCTACGGACGATAAAAGTCGAATTCTTTTGGGTATACGCTTCGCCATCTTTTATTCTTACTATAACATCGTACTCTTTACCAACCTCCCAAAAGGCACCCAAAGACCAACCCAGCGTGGTGTTTTCTTTAGGCAAAACTATCAAAGGCGAGTACATTCTATCCCTAACGCCATACGAAGACTCATATTCTAAGTTATAGGTCCAGTTACAGTTTTCTCCAACGACCGTGATATCGCCAGATAATTCTGAAAACGTATCCCTTTCGGCATCGAAAGTTAGCTGCAAGTTCAAAAAACTTTCGCATGCTTCTGCCTTGATTATTTCAAAATTCAGTTTATCATCAAGAGCGCCATCTACACGAAGTACAAGAAGTATGTATACCCTCTGCTTATTAGGGATGGAGATTTCGATTACTCCGAAGTAGTCACCCGGAGAGGCATTTTGCGGAATCGCTATTGTGACCGGGAATGTAACCTCATTTTTTCCGTTAAAGTATATGCCTGAGATATGCGTGTTATCCCATCGGATTATGCCCTCGGAGAAATTAATCCAATCGTACAAAGAGTTCTTTGGTTTGCAACCGCCAATTTTCAAAATATTTGGCTCAGAATAAAAGCCGGACAGGCATAGCTCTTGCGGCGCTGCCCACATTATTTCCTCGTCAGGCAAAGAATTGTCTTTACTAATAGTAAAATTGAATTTGATGATGCTTCCGGAACTCGCATTTAAGTGGACTACTCTTGGGGTGACGTTATAGTGGAAAGTGTCCCCGTAAGAATTATCTAAAATGTAGCTCGTGTGAAAGTAGTCATTTTCGAATACTGATTTATAGTCTTTCCCTTCGAAATATTTGGAAGCGCATCCTTCAGCGTCCCAGTAGTAGTTAGCTACTCCGGGCCGTTCCAAGCCTTGGCAGCCGGATATCACAATGAATAGAAAAAGCAAAAGAACTGCGAACATTTCTCGTGAAAACAACATCAATACCGACATTCCATGGTGCGGTTAGTTAATAAATATCTCTCCAGATCCCCGTTTATGAAGGTATAGGCTTGATCGGCACTAAACTTTCATAAAAACGCCAAGGGCGGGATTGGCAAGTTCGTGTTCTTCAGGCACTTAGCGCCCGAGGCTGGGCGGAAGGCCGTGCTGAAAGCCGGGAGCATGCGCTAGGTATAAAAATAAAGGACGGGAGAGTCTTGCCATGAGGAAGGCTGCTCTTACGGTGTTGGCGCTCTCTTTCCTAATCCTCGCCGGGCTTGTTTTTGCGGAGTACATGAACGAGGAGTATGCGGGAGATAAAGCAGGCGCGGCTGACGGCGGCGAGAATGGGACGGATTCCGATTATACTTCGGCGTATATTGGAGAAGAAAAAGGCGCTGGAACGATTGGCCTCTCCGAAATAGAAGGCACCTGGGAAGGCGAGTGGAGTTGCCCGGCCGGGGAAGGGAGCGCGAATGGGAGATGGAGCATGACCGTTTCCGAGGGAAAAGCCTACGGGGAACTTGAATCCGTAGACGGCAACGGGACCGCGAGCGGCTACATAGAAGGAAACCGCCTTATCGCCACCGTCGTGATTCCCTGCCCGATCACCGGAGAGCCGTTAGAGTATGAATGGAGCGGGGACATCTCCAGAAAAGCGGGCGAATATGCGGTCGAGGGGCTGGGCGGGGCTGGCGGCGGGTGCGCTTGGGGCGGCGAGAAGAGGGGCGGCTCCCAGTACGGTTGGTTTGGCAAAGCCACAAGCGGCGCTTGGATGAACCTGACGTATGTCCCGAGCTGCATCGAAAACTGCACCAAGATAGTCTTCCTGCAGGTTGTTTGCCCGGAGGTCTTTTTTGATGACGGAACCTCAAGGTATTACGAGCACCAGAGCGACTCCTCAGCGCGCTGGCGGTTCCAGGATGCCGATTCGGT
>JAPLWU010000146.1 GCA_026396425.1 Microcaldota archaeon
CGGCGAGCCGTAGGTGGCATCTATTATAAGCGAGTCGCACTAGAGAATCTACTCGCCAATTGTGGTGAGGCCGTCGGAGAGCATGAAGTCGCCTGTGTATACGAAAACCCTTCCGTCGTGCTCCGCTTTTAGCTGCGTTGAGCCCAATATGTGGCCGGAATTGTGGAGCGAAACGTGCAGGCCATCGTCGAAAAATGGCGGGACAATCTGCCTTCGCGCGAGCGCTGCCGTTTCCTTTGATGCGAATATGAGCTTTTCCTTCGACTTCATCGCGCCCGCGTGGTCGGAATGGGCGTGCGACACGTAGCAAATGCGCTGCTGAGCCCTGTCGAGCGAGATTTTCTGGCCGCCGAGGGAAAGGTTCATCTCCCCGTCAATCATACGCAAGTAATTCGGCGCGATGGTTTAAATATGTTTTCAGGTTAAAGTTAGTCGCAATGGGGTCATGGTGCAACCAGGCAACACAGCAGGCTCCAGTTTCATGCTGTTGTGGAGCAGGCAGGTATGATGACCAAATGTTGGGATGATATACAATCTGGAGCGCTGACTTAATGATGCGCGAAGGAGATACCTGCGAATCGGGGTTCAAAATGAAATCCCTTTTCTTTGCGAAAGAAAAGGTCTTTCAATGTCCCAAAAGAAAACGAAAACGCGTCCTCGCGTCTAACGACGCCAGACTCGAAAACGGGAACATGGAAATCCCCGTGACCCCACTTTATTTTTTTCTTTTTTTAGTATCTATTTAAAGTTTTGATGAGCGAGTGTATTTTATGCAGAAGGAGATTGATGGCGGAAGGCTCGCAAATGAACCGAACGCTCCTGCGAAGCCCGCGGCCGCCTCGAAAAAGGGGATTGCCGAGCAGCCGAAGGCCTGCGGGCCGTTGAACACGGAGATTGCGCTCGAGGCGTGCAACTCGATGGCGAGAAGCTACATCGTGAAGCAGATAAACGAGAACAGGGGCAAGCTGAACGCGGCAAAATGCATTCCGTTCGCGGGAGGGATGGTGGTCAGGCGCATGTACGGCATTTCCATCCCCGAAGCGGAGAGGATTCTCGATTATTTGTTCGCAGGGGTGACCCAGGAGGGGAAAGGAAACGTTCTGCCTGGCATAGTGCGGACAATGCCTGAAAAAGTGCTGGCCGGATATGCGAAAGAGCTTCGGACTGCCGAAGGCGCGCTTTCGGCCATGTATAAGCAATACGCGGGCAGCAGCGATGAGGTTAGGCGGAGTTTCTTCGATGCGATGAGGAAAATCGGGGAGGGCTACCCCACGAGCGATGCGGTCGAACGGGGCATCCGCGACGATTTGGATGGGGGCCTCAAATACGCCGGGCTTTGCTTCATCGCGCTTGTTGTGGAGAGGATGGAAAAGAGCGGGGAGCCCGAGGCGGGCTATTCCAAGAATTTCATGGGAGCTGCGGCGCAGTTAATGAGGCAGGCGGCGGCATGCGCGGCCCGGAGCAATTCTTTCGAGGAATTTGACGGGGCGATGCGCAGCGGACCCCAAAAACCAGTCTAGTTCAGCCTTCAACTTCGGCGTTTGTCCCGATTGCCTGCCCTGGAAGCCCCTTGTCGAAGCGCGCAATCACGGTTCCTTTTCCGCCGTGGGCGTGGGTGATTTTGCCGTTTATCTTGTTGTCCGCCGGGGTCGTCCAGACGATTTTCCTTCCCGCCAGTTTCGATGCCTCTGACCTGCTCGAAACGCCTTCGATTTTGACGATGAACTCGTCCGTTGTCTGGGTGTGCCTGCCTCCCCTGTAGTCCAAAAGCTTCGCTTCCATGAAAAAACCTCCTAGGATTGTCTTTACATTCGCACGTTATATTATTTAATACCTTTCGCCTTCGGGCTCGCATAACCTATTTTAAGCCGAGATGCGAGAAATCTGCATGGAATCGAGGCGGGCCAGCATAGCCGAGCTGAAGGAGGGCGGGGAGTTCGCAATTTACGGAAAGGTCATCAGGACTTTCGACACGCCCAAATCGCCCGCCTTCACTCTCATGGACGAAACGGGCCACATTGACGTTTATTTCCGCGAGCCGTTTCTTCCGGGAGATTTCGCGTATGCAAGCGGACTGGTTGCGAGGGAGGGGAAAAAACTCCTGATGAAGGCGGATTATGCGGAAAGGCTGAGCGGGAAGGGGGCAAGCGAAATAGACATGCTGTTCGGGCCTGCGCTCGAGAGGATTTCAACCCCCCTGAAAGCCGGGCTTATGCTTGACGACAAGGTTATGCGGGCGCTCAAGCCCAAATTCTCCAGGGCTGCGTCAATGATGCTGCGGGCTCTTCGCCTGCTCAGGCCCATAACCGTGCGGTTCCACGGGGATACCGACGGAATCTGCGGGGCGGTCTGCCTTTACCTGGCCATGAAAAAAGTCGGCGGGGAGGATAATATAATTTTCGAGCAGAACACGTCCGCGACCTATTCCCCGGCCGAGGCGCTGAGGGACGTGCGGGCCTCGAGGGCGCACCCGCACTACACGCTCCCGCCCCTGTTCGTGCTCGTGGATTTCGCCTCGAATGACGAGAGCGTCGATGCGGTGAGGATTGTCAAAACCGCGGGCTATGAACTGCTCATAATCGACCACCACCCGCCCAACTGCGAGGTGGAAACCGAGGCGGACCTGATTGTTTCGCCGTGGGAAGCCGGGGGCTCGTCGGATTATACGGCGGGCCTGCTGTGCGGCGAGGTTGCCAAAAGGATGGCCGAGGTGAAGGTCGAGGAACTGCAGAGAACCGCGCTTGCAGGCGACAGAAGCCAGCTCATGGCGGCGACGGGTTCGCATGAGAAAGGGAGGCTCGAGAGGGATTCGCTCGCGCTCGATTATCTGGCCTCGTGCAGGAAGTTTCCGGAGACGATTGAGTTCTATTCCGAAACTTTGGGCGACCGGATGGCGCTGGCCGGGCATTACGAGAAGGCGCACGCGAAAATAATGTCGATTGTGGGGAAGGCAAAGGAGATTGCGAAAGAGAGGAGATTGAGGAACGGCTTCACCGTGTTTACTGTCAGGATGGACAAGGTCGTCAAGCTGGGCGAGTATCCCACCAAGGGGAGGGCGACCAGCTTTGTGCATGACGAGCTTTGCTCCTCGAAGAAGGGGCCTTGCATAACCCTTGGGCTGGGCGGGAATTCGATTGTTATCCGCGCAAACGGGACTGCGGAGAAGAAGGGCTTCAACGCCTCGAAAATCATCGGGGGGATAAACGAGGAGATGAAGAACGCTCTCGAGGGGGGAGGGGGCCACGCGCGGGCCGCGAGCATGAGGATGAAGGGGGAGTTCTCGAACATAGTTCTTGACGAGCTGATGAAAAGGATTGGGGAGATTAGAGGAGCTCGCATAAAGGAATAAAAAGACGGAGCGTAAATCTGTAAGCATGGATTTGGGGACGCTAATAAGGAAATACTTGTTCTGGCTGGGTTTTTTGTTACTGCTTCTGGCTATTATTCCGACCTTTCGGGGGGATAGATGCTGCGTCCGGCTTGCTGAAAATTCGGGATATTTAGTATTTTTCTTGGTCGCTTTAGGTGTAGTTATCGTTATTGGAATCTTTCTAGTTAGGAACAAGCACGAAATGCAGGGACTCCTGCTAATTTTAGGGGCCTCATTACTGCTTTTATATGGAATACTATACGCGGGAATGTTCGGTTGTTGTGATATCCCGGAAGCGTGTGCTATGCCTCCGGGTATGGTGTGCCGTAGTTATAGTCTTAACGGAAATACTGACCGATTGAATATCGAGCTTGTGAATGGACTGCAGAAGAGCATTATAGTAACGAAGCTCAGCTGCACGCAGGACCCAAGCCAATACGAGGATACTGTGGATATTCGTTTGGGGGTTGGGGAAGCTCACGAGTGGGAGGTTACTTGTAACGACGCAAGAGGGGAACCCAAGTCGTTCGAAACGATGGAAAGATTCAGTGGAAAAATAAACCTAGAATATTACTTTGAAGAAGAAGGGCCCTGGGCTCCAAGAAACCTGACTGGAATGATATATGTAGAAGCCAACTAAATGTTTTCGGAGTTGCGCTTCTTGGCTCAACAGGAAAGCTCCGGGGAGAGGGTTGGCACGAGGAAACGTTAATAAATCTCATGTGCGATATTCTGGCGTGGTTGGATGGAGGAAAAAGCAAAGCTCGTTATAAGGAAGAAACTCGAGGAGCTGGGCGAGGAGAAGCCGAAGAAGGCCCATCTCGAGCAGATGAAGGCCGAGGTCGTGAGGGTCACGGGCAACAAGTTCCTGTCAATGAAAACTCTCGAAAAGTGGGTTAGGGATGTGAAAAAGGAGATGAAATCCGACAAGAAGAAGGCGACGCTCCAGAAGAAGGAGCCAGAAGTTCCGGTTCAGGTGAGCGACAGGGTGTTCCTCCAGACCATAAGCTACGAGATTGCGAGCATAAGAAGGATGATGGACAGGATAAGCAAGCAGCTCGACGACATGGAGAGAATGCTCGGGCAGTAGTAATGTGGGGTTAGAATCGGGAAGGAGTTTGGAGCTGGGCTGAGGGAGCAGAGAGTCGGGAGTTGTGCTGGCCGAGTAACGGACCGCGGAGTTGGGCGGCAGTCTTTTTTGTCGATTGGATGATGATTTGAAGATTGGCAAAACTCTTTATGTATCGGACAGAAAAGCCTGGCGGGCCTGGCTAGCTGAAAACTACGATAGGGAGAAAGAGATTTGGCTGGTATACCCCAAAAAACACACGGGCAAGCCTCGCATCCTCTACAACGATGCCGTCGAGGAAGCGCTCTGCTTCGGATGGATAGACAGCATCGTAAAGCGCATAGACGGGGAAAAATTCGCCCAGCGGTTCTCCCCAAGAAGACCCACTAGCCAGCTTTCGCAGATGAACAAGGAGAGGATAAGGAGGATGATTTCCGAAAAGAGGATGACGAAGGCAGGGCTTGCCGCCGTCTCACACGCCTTTAAAGCCGATTCCCACGATGAGCCATTCGCCTTCCCCGATGAAATCCTGAACGCCATCAGGAAAGACAGGGATGCCTGGGAAAATTTCAGGAAGCTTCCGGAAAGCTACAAGCGCATCCGCATAGCCTACATCGAGAGCCGCCGGCGCCATGGCGCTGGAATGTTCAAAAAAAGCCTGCAGCATTTCATCAAGATGACTGCGAAGAACAAACGGTTCGGATTCGTAAAAGAATGAGTTGCTTGCTCCTGCGAGGAGGTTATTTCTTCGCGCATAAGCCTCGGGCTTTTATGGCGCGGGCAGTTGCACCCGAAACAACGAGCCTGGCATGCGAGAGTTCGGCAAGGTTTTTCGAGCCCGAGAGGAACATTGCCGTTTTCAGCTCGTTCTTCCAGTCCTCTATTTCCGAAACCAGGCCTTTCGCGCCGGCCCTGCTGGTGACCCTGAGGAACCTCAGGGCGCTGCCGGCGTAGGATGCGCCGAGGCCGAGGCATTTTGCCGCATCAAGGCCGTTTTTTATCCCGCCAGAGGCGATTATTGGGAGGGAGGTTGAGGAATGGACTTCGATGACGGATTGCGCGGTGGGGATGCCCCAGCCGCCGAAAACGGTGGGCTTGTTGCGCCTGTACGCCTCGACGAGGCCCCAGGAGGTCCCGCCAAGGCCGGAAACGTCTATCATTGAGACGCCGGCGGATTCGAGGGCGAGGGCGGTTTCCGCCGAAATTCCAGCCCCGGTTTCTTTCGCTATCACCGGAAGCGACAGCTCGGAGCATAATTTTTTGAGAAGGGCGAGCGAGCCTGAGAGCGAAGTGTCGCCCTCGGGCTGGACCGCTTCCTGCAGCGGGTTTAGGTGGACGGCCAGTGCGTCGGCG
>JAPLWU010000129.1 GCA_026396425.1 Microcaldota archaeon
AGACTGTCCAACGAGTCGGGGGCGCGGCGTTTCAGATGATCAACTGGGAAATCAGGGAAATCCCCCGGCCGCAACGGCGCCCCTGATGGTGCAGGCGCCTCTGAAACCGAAGGTGTGCAACACGCCTCCTGTACGGACCGGCCCATCTGCCCCTTAAGTCTGCGCCACTTTTCGATCTCCCCGGACGTGGTTTCCCAGTCAGGCCGCAGCCTGAACACGACCTCGATCACAAAGTCGTGAGCATGCCTTAGCGCGGCTTGCGCTCCGGCACAGTCGAACAATACTGCCTGAGCTAGGTGTTCGGCTCCGGGCGATTCACTTCCCCATTCGAAAGGGACACTCCTGCGGTCACTGGAGGGGTACCTCGCTGGGAGGGGCCGGCCATCGACAGTAACAATGTACTGGCCGCCCGAACTTGCGCCTTTGTAAGTTTTCATAAGCTTTGTTCCAAAATGCACCCGGTCTCTGATGTTGGCAATCGAAGTCTCATGGTGCCTCGGAGCGGTCCGATTGCTTTTTGGAATGTTCCCGGAATCATAAATGCTTGCCGATGCGGGTACAGGACGCGACGGCACCGTAAACGAACATCGCAAACAGGCTGGCCAGCAAACCCCACCACCAGCGCCACGGACCCCAAACTACGAACCCGTCAAGCTGCCGTGAAACACGGCACGGATTAACGCTTGGTGAAAAGACGTGAACTTGGATTTCGCGGCACCTGCTTTAATGGATTCTTTGGGAGACTGGTTCATATCTAGAATCGCCTGTCGGCGACTGGAGACCAGGAGACGCGAATTGCACCTCACCACGATTTCCCGTCCGGTGAACAATTTCGGCGCTTGGGAAGGTCACCACACCGCCGGCTTTGACGCTGCACGCGAATGAACCGCGACCGCGATTGGTACGGCTAAATGATTTGTGATGCCCCGTCGCCCTTCAGTTCCCTGATTCCAATTGCAGCGTTTCGTACAGCCGTCGCAATTGCGTGAGTTCCACTTCCTCGCTGAAGTCCAGACTCGCCCAGCCCTGCCGGAGAATGAATCCGTGCGGGTCTTCGGCGATTTCCCGAAGCGTCTTGATGTCACCGTTGTCCTTCGCCCGATTGATGGCGCTGGTCAGTTTATGATAGGTTTCGAGCTTGTCCGGCTCGTGGGCGAAGCGGTCGGGATGATAGAGCTTGACCAGCTTCTTCCAAAGCCGGGTCAACTCGGCTTTCTCCCCGGCGGTCAACTGCTTCTTCTTGGCTACGGCTGCCGTGGCTTCCTCGAACTGTTTGTCGCTTTGGGCTTTGGCCTTCTCGTAACTCTCCTCTGCCTGTTTCGCTTCCTCCTCACCGCCGCGGATCAGGGAATCCAGATACCTCTTTCGGTAGTCAACGATGAGCCGCAGCCGGTCCCGCTTCTGGTAATGCTCGCGCAAGCGCCGGAAAAGAATCGCCTGCTTGGCGTCAACCCGCGACTTCTCTTTGGGGTAATTGACCTCCAATTCCGCCAGACGCGCCCTTGCGCCGGACACA
>JAPLWU010000101.1 GCA_026396425.1 Microcaldota archaeon
CCTCGTTGGATGTGGGTATGCGACGCCCGACTGGGTGGGCATGTGGCCATCGGAAGACCGCGCCGAGGGCGTGAGTATGTGGTGGGCCTGATGAAAGCAAAATGCCACGAATGCGGATTCGAGTTCGACATCGACACGCTGGATCCCGGAGTCGTAATCGAGTGCCCTGGGTGCAGGATTCACCTTAGAATTATCACGGTGAGCGGGAACAAGGTCTATATGGAAACAGAGGACGACGTTTTCGAGCAGAAGTAGTGGCGGAGTAGCCGTGCGGACCGTCTCAAACAGAACCGACCGCCGGAACAATCAGCCAGCTTATTATGGCGCATATGACGCCAGCGAGCAGCATCTTTATCCCGGATTTTACAATCCCCTCGCGCGAGAGCGTGCCAAGATAAGCTCCGAGCAGGAAGAATATGGTGAAGGCGAGGATGATTGACGAGTAGTAGGCGTCTTTTATCGTGAATCCCCAATGTTCCGCGATTATGAACGGGGAGAGGATTATTGAAGCGCTCAGGAAAGGCGAGACGCCGTCTATCACGGCGGTTATCACCGGGGCGGCCCTGCCCGCATCCGCTATGTGGCTTTTCCTCAGGTCGGTCAGCATCTGCTTCTCAAGCTCCCTCAGCTGCCTCTTGCGCTCCGCGGTTTCGGTCATGAACGCGCCCCAGAGGCCGGAGATTCCCACGGCGACGCTGGTGCTCATGCCGACCATGAAAACGAGCATCGGGTTCTGGATGCCCGCGGCGTAGGAGCCGATTATCATGCCGAGCATCGTGAGCGCGCCGTCGAAGGCGTTCATGACGAAGTAGCGCCTGGCGATGTGGCCTATGCCGATTATCGTGTCGTAATGGCCCAGGCGTCTGGAGAGGTTCCTGAAAAATCTGAGCAAAAAAACACCGCGCTAGGCGCCGACTATCTTCTTGCCGCTGCAGGCCTTGTCGATGCTGTGGACGACCGCGCCGTACTTCTCGAGGACCGCGTTTATCTTGTCGAACTTCATGTTCGTGCCCTCGATGGTGACTTTCACCGTTTCGACCTTCCTGTCCACTTCCTGGACATCGAGTTCCACGCCATCGACGCCCTCGACCTCGCTCAGCTTCCTCGAGATTTCTATCACCGAGGGCTCGCTCGGCTTGAGCACGTCGAGAACTATCTTCCTCAATCCAGTCATGTTTGGCACCCCACGAATAGTGATTTGCAGGGTTTGGATTATAAAGGTTAACTTATGGTTCGCAAACATTTATCTCATTTCTTCGCCATAATTAGTGCATGCTGGGGGGGAGGTTCGCGCAAAGAGAGGTTCGAAACTACAGGCCTGGTTTTCCCAGGGATGCTGGGGTGGAAGGGCGGAGGGGAAGGCGCAGGGAAACTTTTTCGAGGGATGCAAAAACAGAAGGCCGCATGGGGAAGCGCAAGGAAACACTTGCCGAGAGGATGGAAAGGCTCGGCATAGAGATTACGCCCTAATCGGGCGTGAATGTAAGATTTGTGGTGCTCGACAGCAGGCGCTGGGGCGGGATGGGGCTGAATGAGAAGAAGGGGGCGCGGGAAGCAAGAAAGGAGCTTGCGCGGGGAGGCATGAGCGGCAAGAGGGCGAGAAGACTCGCCGAAGTTGCGGTGCCTCTTGCCGAAAGAGTGCAGCATTATCCCGACCTGCGAAGCGCCCTCCGCGCAGTTGGCGAGCACATACGGGAGCAAAAGATGGTGGGGCGGGAAAAAATTCTCGAAGTTATCGAGGAAATAAACGGCGTGCTTGTTCGGATAAACAAAACGAAAGGAAGAATTGGAACGAGGGAGCTCAAGGCAAAGCTCAAAAAGCTGGGGAAGATTGCCGAAAAGCTGGAAAACAGGAACTTCGTCTGGCTCGTAGATAACTATGCCGACCTCGCAAAAGACATAATTCCCGAGGCGGTCCGGCTTCTGGAGGAAGGAAAATGGTATTTGGCCTGCCCGAAGCTTGTTGCTGCCATGAACGTGCTGACGGAAAAGCTGGCGCACGATAAGAAAGATGTGCTTAGGAAAAATGCGGAAAGGGCCGAGCTGCTTAGTGAAATAATAGAGGCGAGGCACGGGCGCAACGAGAGAATCAGCCGCACGCTCGCCCCGATAGTCGCACAGCTTAGGAAATCCGCAAGTATACAAACGTCGATGATTGAGAGGCTGGGAGCTGCGATTGCGGCAGTTGACTCCAAAAATGCGGGCGGTGCTGCGAAAATTTTCGAGAAAACCAAAACTGAAAATTTGAGGATTGCACGCGAGCTGCTGCTCGAGCCCGAATCATCTTCAAAGCGGCCGGAAATGCTCGCGCAGGCAAGAAAAATATTTTCCGAAAGGCTCGAACAGGTAAGGGCGGGGGGAATAATGAATTCCGGCCAGAAAAAGCGCATATCGAACCAGCTGGCGAAGCTCGCCGACTCGCTAAAAAACTCGAAGGAGACAGTGCTTGCCGAGGCGAGGAATAACCTCCTTTCGATGAAAAAACTGGTAATTATTGGCGAGCCGCTTGGGGCGCTGAATAGGGCGGACAACGTATTCGAATTTATTAGGGAAGCTGAAACGCGGACCGGCTCACAATGAAAAGCGATAACATTATTAAAACATCCAGCGAAATAAAGTCCGCGAAGATGGCGGGCCCGTGGCGCAGCCTGGAGGGAATGGGCTCGGGGCTCAGGCCCGGGCAAATAGCGCAGCAGCCTTCTACTCGATTTCCGAATTAGGTTCGAAAATCGGCGGCGAAAGCTGACGGTCGGGGGTTCAAAAATCCATCCCTTTTCTTTCCCGAAAGAAAAGTTGCGGACAACTTTTCCTGTATTTGGGCGACAGCCCAAATCTGAAAGAAAAGGTCTGGATCAATCCCAAAAGAAAACGCGTCCTCGCGTCGCAAGGCGCGGGACTCGAAACCCCGTCGGGGGTGTAGAGAGGGGCGACAAGCTTCGGGCTTTGCCCGAAGATGTCCATTTTTGCCGCGGGCAAAAATTGGAAGCCCCTTCTTGGGAATGAAAATCCCCCCGGGCCCGTTTTTGCTAAATTGCGGGAAAGGAGTAAGTGCAGGTGATTAGATGATGAAGAGGAAGAGCGACATCGAGCAGATTATCTCCCTTATGGAATCAGTTATCGACGACACGTCGGTTCCGAAGAACATACGGAAGTCTGTGAGCGACGCCAAGGCGAAACTGCAGACGGACGAGGAGGTCATCGTGAGGGCCAGCGGAGCGGTATACGCCCTCAACGAGGTGAGCGAGGACATAAACATGCCTATCCACGCGCGCACGCAGATTTGGACGATTTTGAGCGCGCTCGAGTCCATAAAGGAGCAGTAGAATCGATAAAGGAAAAGGGAGGGGGTGCGCGAATGCAACTCGGCGAGCTTCTCGAAAAGCTCAACAAGGCCGATTTCATAGTTTCAAACGAGGCGCTGAAACTTCTAAAGTCGCTTGACGACTGCGCAGGGCTCGCGGACAAGCTCCTCGCCGGCGACTCTTTCATAATCTCGAAAGAGGCGGTGGAGAAGGCCATCGGGAAGCCCGACGAGGAGAAAATCCCTGTTCCGGTCGAGGTTCACAGGGCGCCGGATTTCAAGCCCATCGCGAAGGAATGCGAGGCCTCGGTTTCCTTCATTGGGAATTACGACGTCAGCGGACGCTCGAAGTGCAAGGGCACGGTCGAGGATTTCGTCGCCTATTTCAGGGACAGGATGAAGGAGTCGAGGAAGCTGCTTCGGGCCCGCGGTTCGCCGGCCGCGGTCTCAAAAATGTCCGGGCTCAAGGGATATGCGAGGGGCACTGAAGTGCGGATCATCGGAATGGTCGCGGACAAGAGAATAACCAAAAAGGGCCACATGCTCATAGAGCTCGAGGACGAGGAGTCGGCGGCGAAAGTGATCGTGCTCAATGCAAAGGACGGGCCAGGCAAGGCCTGCTGGGACAAGGCCGGCTCGGTTCTGCTGGACGAGGTGGTGGCCGTGGATGGCCGCGTCTCGGACCCTTTCGTCATGGCCTCGGACATCATCTGGCCCGACATCCCGCTGCGCCAGCCCGCAACCGCGGAGAGCGACATGTGCATCGCATTCATGTCGGATTTGCACGTTGGCAGCAGGCACTTCCTCCAGAAGGAGTTCGGCAACATGCTGAGGTGGCTCAACGGCGACCTGGACGGGAGCGACGGGAGGGAGCTCGCGGGAAGGGTGAAGTATGTCGTAATCGCCGGCGACATCGCGGACGGAATCGGGGTTTACCCCAAGCAGGAGAAGGACCTGGTGGTGAGGGACATTTACGAGCAGTACAGGATGGCCGGCAAGCTGATTGACCAGATTCCCGATTACATCGAGGTAGTCATAATACCTGGAAACCACGACGCGGTTCGCAGGTCCGAGCCGCAGCCGAGGCTCCCGCCGGATTTCTTCGCATGCCAGAGGCAGGGAGTGCATTTCGCGGGAAGCCCTTCGATGGTTTCCCTCGAGGGGATAAAAGTTCTCGCGTATCACGGGACTTCGCTCGATTCGATTATTGCCGCCCTGCCCGGGCTCGACTACCAGCACCCGGAGAGCTCCATGACCGAACTCCTGAAGAGGAGGCACCTCAGCCCGCTTTACGGCGACAACCCGATCGTGCCAGAGGAGAGGGACTACATGGTCATGGGCGAGCTGCCTGACATTTTGCACATGGGCCACATCCACAAGAACGGCTATGCAACCTACAGGGGGACGACAATCATCAACTCGGGAACGTGGCAGGCGCAGACCGATTACCAGGTGAGGCAGGGCCACGTGCCGAGCCCGTGCATAATGCCCGTGTATGAGTTGAGGACCGGGAAGATGAACTTCATGAATTTCGCAGGCGCTTGAATTTGAAAATGCAGAGAATACTTCAAAATAAAAATTCGCGGGTTCGAGAATTCGAAGTTACGATTGGAATGATTGTGGATTTCGTTTGAGTTTCGAGAATTCGAGCGAAAATTAATTTATTTGGTTTGATTTACGCGGGGATTTTGGATGGAAGAGTATTTCAAGAAGCTCAGGGGGGATTTCGAGCACGCCTACTCGGTCGCGCAGTCAGCGAGAGCAAAGGGCTTCGACCCCGAGGACGAGGTCGAGATAATCCCCGCGGCCGATATGGCGGCGCGGGTCGAGGGAATTGTGGGCCCGCTAGGAGTGGCAGACGGAATTCGCGCGCTCGGGAAGGACATGCCGCGCGAGATGGTGGCGTTCGAGATTGCGAGGCAGATAATCGACGGCGGCTACATAAAGGGGAACAAGGAAAAGCTGATAGACCAGGCTGTTCGAACGGGGGTTGCCATATTGACCGAGGGGGTGCTGGTAGCTCCCACCGAAGGGATAGCAAAAATCAAAATAAGGACCAACCCGGACGGGACCGATTTTGTCGGAGTGTATTTCGCAGGCCCGATTCGCTCGGCCGGAGGGACGGTGGCCGCGCTCAGCGTTGTTCTCGCCGACTTCGCGAGGAACAGATTGGGCATCGGCTCGTTC
>JAPLWU010000032.1 GCA_026396425.1 Microcaldota archaeon
CTCTTGATTCACCCCACTTCTTTTTATACCTGGGAGGCGTAAATAATCCGGATTTTATGAGAACCGTGCTCGAAGAAAATGCAAAAGCGAAGGAAAAACCGGTGCTTTAATGGCGAGATTTAGCCACAGGAGCACAAAGACGACGGATTTGGGGCTAAAGCCGGGTGAGGTTCGGGACGCAACCACGGGCCCGAGGCCTACTACTTGGAAACTCCTCGGGGCATTTTTCACTGATGAAAGCTCAACGAAGATATTGAAAGAGGCGCAGAGGAACCTTGGAGAAGCTCGGCGAGGGCGGGTGACGGACCCTGAAACGGCCAGAAAGTATGCGATGGCCGGAAACTTTTTCGGCATGGCCAGGGCGAGGGAGAGCGAGAGGGGATTCAACGGGCACTCGGAGACCGCCAGGAAGGAAATTAGCTCGTACAGGGGGGCAATACGGGTTTACGAAATCGTCATGAAAATGGCAAAGAACGAGGACCTTGCTGTCATCAAAATCGAATACGCCGATGTGCGCATTCGCCTCGCAAAAGTTCTCGGGAATTCGGATCCATCGGACGCAATCCAAAATACTGTAAGGGCGATGCAGGAGCTCGGCGATGCTGAGTGGTGGTACCGCAGGGAAGGCCATACGATAATTGCCGACGAAGTGGCGGAGCTAAAAATGCTCGCAGGCGAGACGTTGGCCGCTCTTAAAGGCAAGAAGGAATAGTTTTAATAACTGCGGGAGAGAATCGATTTCCAGGTGTTGCCATGGAGAACTTCATCGAACTTTGGACGGGTTTGGTGCGCGCGCCCGAAGCCACCCTAAAGGCAAAGAAGGGCTCTCTTTCTGATGCGGCAATCGTTTGTCTCGTGATTTCTTTAATCAACGCAGTGCTCTTTGGGCTGGCAGCCGTAGTTCTGTTAGGGATTAGCCATGGTGCGGAGGGCCTGGCTGCCGGAACGTTTGGCGCAGTCCTGGTCGGAGTGATAATCGTAGTTGGCGGGGTCATCTACGTCTTCGTAATGTCCGCGATTTACTACGTGTTCGCGAAGCTGCTGGGTGGAAAAGGGACCTACCCAGAAAACGCCTACGCCTACTCGCTCGTTTACAGCCTCTCGCCGGTCCTTTTTGCCATTAACCTCGCGTTTAGCCTGATACCATACCTTGGTTCGCTTGTGAGTCTTGCCGTCAGCCTTTACATGCTCTACATTTACGCGATTGCCATAAAAACCGCCAATTCGCTAAGCACTGGAAGAGCGGTTGCTGTGGTTGTAATACCAATTATAGTACTCTTCCTCATCATAATTGTTATGATTGTACCTCTGCTGGCGGCTTTGCTGTATCTGGGGATATTCAACGTCCAGCCGCCCGAGGTATGCATGTTCGGTCCAGGAATATCGTGCGAGTCATTCTACCTCAACGCGGGGGATGGGAAGCTCAACCTGACGTTCATGAACGGGCTGCAAAAAGAGATTACCGTCACTGGGGTGGCATGCAGCGGGCAGACTGGCAACCCAACTTATACTGACATTCCCGATGCAACTGCCGGAACCGGGGGCGAGTTGTCTATTTCTGGGATTCAATGCTATGATGCTTCTGGAGCCACCTTGAATCCGGCTGCGGGCGAAGTTTACAATGGGAAGCTGTTAGTGCGCTATTACTTCGAATCGGAAGGACCATCAGCGACCAGGATGATATCCGGTACAATCTCCGTGAAGGCCTCCTAGAGGAAGTTTTAATAACTCCGCCTGAGAAGCTGTTTTCGAGGTGGTTAGTTGGAAAACTTCATCGGATTGTGGCAGAAACTGATTATGGCCCCAGAGGCGACTCTGAAGGGCAAGAAGGGAGGGCTTTCCGAGGCAGCCATGAATGCGGCGGTTGCCTGCGTGCTGACCGGAATAATCGTCGTGATTTTGGCAATAGTTGGGGGTGCAATGGCCGGGAGTGCCGGGGGAATAGCCATCGGGATTGGCGTCGGGGTAGTCGGAGGCATTATGGCGGCGATTATGTATTTCATAATGTTCTTCATCGGCGCGGCAGTGGTTTTCGTAATCGCCAAGCTTCTTGGAGGCAAGAACTCGTACGAAAGCAATGCCTACTACCTCTCGCTGGTATTCACGCTGATGCCGCTGATGATGCTCGTGAACGGCATACTCGCGTTCATACCGATTCTCGGTGCGCTCGTGGGCCTGGTGATTTTGCTTTACGTGCTGTACATCTATGTATTGGCCGTAAAGGTGGCGAACGCATTCACGCTGGCGAGGGCAGCGGCGGTCGTTGTGATTATAGTGGTGCTCGTGGGGCTAGTCGCATTCGCGATTGCAGCGGCCTCAGTGCTTGCCATGCTCGGGCTTGCGGCAGCGGCTGGCGCATAGACAAACACGACTCTTCCCCTTTTTCTTTTTATTTCCAATCCGCTAGTCGAGACGCTCGAAACGGCCCAAACAAATAAAAAAGTAGGCGGGTTCGTGATGGGTAAAAATATAGACGCAACGGTCCCTCGCAAGGTTATTAAATCTCGAGTTCCACAATAACTCCTGCGCTCCGGTAGTCTAGTCCGGTCAAGGATTCCGGCCTCAGTTCTGGATGCAAAAGCAGACAGGGCGGCCAATCGAGCCGGTGACCCGGGTTCAAAATACATCCCTTTTCTTTGCGAAAGAAAAGGTCTGTATCAACCCCAAAAGAAAACGGCCTCGCGTCCTCGGGACTCGACGCTCTTCTTTGGAATGAAAATCCCGGCCGGAGCACTTTATTTTTATTTTAACACTTAGACTGAAAAGTCGTCGGAACTCTAAACTACAAAAACCTGCGTAGCCATAAGTCTACAAAATAGCGAAAATAGCGAAACTGGCCAAACTCAGAAATAGCAAAAGGAACACGCGATTGTATTTGGTCTCCGACTTATCTGAGCCACCAAAGGAGGTCAATAATTTCCATCGTAAAACACCTTGAAGTTAGATTCAGCGGGGGTATTTAAAAGGTTTTCGGAAAGAGAGGCCTTATTGGTCGCGTCTTAGGGGTTGAGCAGCCAAACGAAAAGGTTGAGCAGGGCGGCGAAGCTCACCCACAAAATGTAAGGGACGAGGAGGTAGGCCGCCCGAACATCAACGGTTCGGAATTTGAGAATCGTTGCGGCTATCGCAAGCCACAAAAAGATTATTTCGAAAAAGGCGAGCATTGGCATCTTCAGCCCGAAAAACAGTATGGACCAGAGGGCATTGAGCACCAACTGCACGGAGAAGATTACGATTGCAGGGCTCACAAGCCCCTTCCCCTTCTGTTTCTCCAAAACC
>JAPLWU010000030.1 GCA_026396425.1 Microcaldota archaeon
GGAGAGGCTGAAAATCCCGCCTGAAAAAATCCTCATCAGGGACGAGAGCGCATTCTTCTACCACTCCGCATACAGGAGCTTCTTCCAGAAAACCGTGGGCGAGCAGCTCGAGAGGTTCGGGAAGAGGAACGATTATTCCGCCGCATATCTTGCGGGAATTTTCGACGGATGCGGGGGGTTGGAGAAGGGCGCGCCCTATTTCGCGAGGATGAGCGCCGAGGAAAGGATGCTCATCGAGCGTTTGGGCTTCATGACAAAGAAATGGAGGGGCAGAACCTATGTTTCGAAGAGGGAGGATTTCCTCTCTTTCGTGAAACCATGGCTCAGGCACCCCGCCACCAAACAGAACTTGACGAATGCCAAATGATTTGAAACGAGGATTCTCGTTTCGATTCTTCGACGCTTCAAGTTCGAGCTTTCGATTCGAATGCTGATTTTATTTTTTCAATTTATTCATGTTTATTTGATTGTTGAGGTTGGCTCATCCGGTCCGGAAACGAGCGAGACCCCCATCTACAGTTGCCACCACATTCTCCGGAATGTGAGCACTCTGTAGAGACCGCCAACGTTAAGTTGGAGGAAGGAGGGGGCGACGGTAGGTCAGTATAGGACCTATCATTCGGACAAGTAAGCGCATCGAGCGATAGTTCCGCTCAAGCCCTGAATCTCCCGGGCTACACGTGGCCTACAATGGTCGGTACAACGGGTTGCTACCCCGAAAGGGGACGCTAATCTCTTAAACCCGGCCTGAGTTCGGATTGAGGGCTGAAACTCGCCCTCATGAAGCTGGAATCCCTAGTAATCGCGGGTCACTATCCCGCGGTGAATACGTCCCCGCTCCTTGCACACACCGCCCGTCAAATCACCCAAATGGGGGCCTAGTGAGGCGACGCCTCCTGGCACCGTCGAACTAGGTTTTCATGAGGGGGGTTAAGTCGTAACAAGGTATCCGTAGGGGAACCTGCGGATAGATCACCTCCTATAAAATTTTCTTCGGAAAATTTTTGGAGATACGTGTGCATTAAGCGACGCAACGCTTGTCCTGTCAAAATTCCTTGGAGCCGCCGCGTGGGCTTGTAGCTCAGTGGTAGAGCGCCTGGTTTGCAACCAGGAGGCCGCGAGTTCGAAACGCTCGCTTCACCCTGGGGCGAGGGAGAGACTCTCGCCAAGTCCATCGAAATCAATCGGATAAATCATCCATCGTCATGCTCATGAAAATGAGAAGATGCAAATCCCGAGCTTTTTCGGGATTGAAGTTTCGGCCTTTCTCGCAAAGGCTGTTTGCGCTTTGTTGCGTAAACCACGTGTATGAAGGGACGATTGCATAATTCACGGATATGGTGTGCTACGCCGTTCAGTGGATGACTAGGCTCAGGTAGATTGGGGGCCGTGGCAAGCTGCGATAAGTCTGGGGTAGGCGCATGCAGCCCTTGAACCCAGAATTGCCCATCGTGCAGTAATGCACAACTACCCGGGGAATTGAAACATCTTAGTACCCGGAGGAAAAGAAACCAATTGGGATGCGGTTAGTAAGGGCGACTGAAAGCCGCACAGAGCAACCTGAATCCCGTCGGGCAACCGATGGGAGATGTGGTGCGCTTAGTATCCTCTTCCCCAGCCGAAGTTGGCTGAAAAGCCGCGCCAGAGGGAGTTAAAGCCTCGTAGGCAAAAGGAAGGGGAGCAGAGCGTGAAAGAGTAGTGCCCCTCGAGTATCGGGCATGAATACGGGTGTATTAACATCCAACTCTAAATATAACCTGAGACCGATAGCAAACTAGTAGCGCGAGCGAAAGTTGAAAAGTACCCCGGAAGGGGGGTCAAAAGTGCCTGAAACTGGACGGCAACAGTAGATGCTGACTTAAAGGAGTGAAACTTCCCGTAAGCGAGTCCTCGAAAGGGGGCGAGCGTGGGAATGTGACCCGGTTTGCATCATTCTTCTCGAAACAAGAGCCAGGGAGTTCCTTGGAGTGGTGAGCCGGAAGGCGGAGCGAAAGCGAATGCGTGCACCGCAAGGGAGACGCGTCGTATTAACTTGCGAAAATCACTCCATAGACACCCGAAGCCAATGTGATCTATGCGTGGGCAGGGCGAAGCCGATCTTCCGATTGGTGGAGGCCCGCAACCAGTGCTAGTATATCTGCTTGGGTGACCTACGCATAGGGGTGAAAGTCCATTCGAACTTGGCAATAGCGGGTTCCCCTCGAAGCATGTCTAAGCATGACCTCGCTCGAGGCCGATGATGGGGTAGAGCACTGATTTGACAGAACGGGGTCGAAAGGCCCTCCTGTCGCCTCAAA
>JAPLWU010000105.1 GCA_026396425.1 Microcaldota archaeon
TTTCTTGTAGTCTATCGTGTTTTGGACGTATACCGCGTACCCCACTTCTTTTGGGATTGACTGCATTAGGCCATATGGCATGAAACCACCGGACTAAATTATGGCATCCGGACTATTAAAGCTTAATGCTTCGGCTAACACTCATCGGCATGAAAAAGGAGAAGTAGTTGGTTGTAGCAATTTGACGGCCGGCGTGCCTGCCCGAAATCTGGTTTTCCTGGCATGGGCGGGAGGCGGTTGCCTGGCTGACCTAGTGCTTCTTGGTATTGGCAGAAGGAGATTGCCTGCCGGGCGCACGAATTTTAGTGCTTCCTCGTGTGCGGAATCAGCAGCTTCACGGCCTGGCTGAGGGCCTGCTTGACGTCCTCCTCGCTCTTCGAGCCGGTGCAGATTACCTTGCCGTTCTTGAAGAGCAGGAGCGAAGTCCTAGGAACCTTGAGCTTCAATATGGCGCCCGGGAACTGCTCGGGCTCGTACTCGACATCGTGGACCTTCTGCGCTATTGCATAGAGGTCGAGTTCGATGCCAAGATTGGCCGACGCCACTATGTTCTCTATCTTGAATCTCGGCCTGATTGTAGGCAGAGATGATGCTTTCGTCTTCTTAGAAACCATAGATACCACACCCTTGACAACTTATTTATAAACCTAATATTTAAATAGTAGTTACAGGATCGGTTGCAAGCCTAAGAGGGGGATAATGGTAAAACGTTCACTCGGACAGCTGTCAAAAAGAACCAGGCTCCTGAGAAGGAAAACCAGGACCAAGCTGAGCGTGGGAAGGATCATGCGCGAGTTCAACGAGGGGGACCGCGTGTCGCTCGACTATGTTGCCAACCAGAGGGGCATGCCCCACCCGAGATACAGGGGCAGGAGCGGGGTAATCGTCGGGAAGCGGGGCAAGGCGTACATTGTTGAGATACGGGACATGACGGCAGTCAAGCATCTCGTCGTCCCTGGCGTTCATTTAAGGTGATGCGGTGATTGGAAGGGAACTGAAAGGCATACGCAACGCCACGCTCGGCGAAACCAAGGAGATCCTGGAGAAGAGGGTGAGCGAGGGCGACCTTGGCTTCGAGCAGCAGATGACGCTCGATTACGCGAAAAAATTCGCAAAGCTCACGAAGGAGGAAGGCGCGAAGCTCGTGGCCGAGCTCATGAAGCTCGAGAAGCTCAACGAGGACGCGGCGGTAAAAATAGCCGACATCCTGCCGACGGACGAGGCGCAGGTGAGGATAATACTCGCAAAGGAGAGGTATTCACTAAGCCATGACGAGATAGGGGAAGTGCTTAAAATTGTCGGAAAGCATGCAAAATAACGGTGTCGAAAATGCCCACTATGGAGGAATACGGGGTTGTGCTAGAGTTTCTACCTTACGGGAGGTCGACGGACACCGGAAGGGAACCGCTTGCGCAGGTAGTGGGCGAGACGTATTTCACTCTTCTTGAGGTTGTCCCAAAACCAAAGGCCACGCTGACCGCGGGCGAGCGGGTCTACATAGGAAAGGACGAGAGGGACAAGATTGACCACATTCGCGGAAGGATAGAGTACGACGGTTTGACCTCTTCTGCCAGGAGCGAACTCAAGCCCGTTTTGACCATGATTGTAAAAACGAGAGAACAGGAGTTCGTGAACTTCGTGAACAGGTGCGGACCGGTCACCATAAGGCTGCACCAGCTCGAACTCCTTCCGGGCGTCGGCAAGAAGCACCTCATAGGCCTTCTCGACGAGAGGGAGAAGAAGCCGTTCGAGAATTTCGCGGACATAAACAAACGAGTTCCGCTCATGACCGACTTCTCGCACATAATCGTGCAGAGAATTGAAGACGAAATGCTCGGAAAGTCGAAATACTACATTCTCACGAGGCCCCCCCACAGGCCCGAAAGGTAGATTGCTTGCGGCCTCGAAGCAAGCGGCTCGGGCAGAACTTTTTGCATGATTCCCGAATCCTGAAAAGGGAAGTCGAATATGCGGGAGTCGAAGGAAAGAAAGTTCTCGAGATTGGAGCCGGCACGGGCAACCTCACCGTGCTTTTGGCCGAAAAAGCAAAGGAAGTAATTGCAATCGAGAAGGATGGCCGGCTTGCCGGATTTTTGGCCGAGAGGATGGCCACCACGCAAAACGTCCATGTTATAACTGCCGATTTTCTGGAGTGGATTGCACCCGCGATTGATGTTGTTGTATCGAATGTTCCCTATTCTGTCGCTTCCCCAATCCTGTTTAAGCTCGCCGAACTCGATTTCGAGCGCGCGGTTTTGTGCCTGCAGGAGGAGTTCGCAAAACGGATGGTCGCAAAGCCGGATACGCGCGAGTATTCGCGGTTGTCGGTGATGGCGCAATTGTGCTTCGAAATCGAGCTGCTGGACAGGGTGCCGAAAGGCGCGTTTTCCCCAATACCGAAAGTTGATTCGAGAATCGTGAGGCTGGCGAGGCGGGAAGAAAAGGGGGTTGACGAAAAAACTGCGCTGTTCATACGCGCGATATTCCAGCACAGGAAAAAGAAGCTCGAAAACGCGATAATTGATTCGAGAAAAGAATTTGGGATTGAAAAGGCGGAATTGAAAAAAAGGATTGACTCGCTGCGCTTGCGCGAGCGAAGGGTTTTCACGCTAACAAAAGAGGAGATTGCTTGGAGCGCCGGGGAGTTCCGGAAAACGGTTCTGCAATAATCGCTCCCTGAAAAGATTACTTCCTTGTCAAGATTACTTCTTTGCCCCAGGCTTGGGCCCGGACTTTGCCCCAAGGCCGGCAATGGCCTTCTCGGTGTTCTCCAGCTCGGCATCGTATTTGCTCGAGAGTTCGTAGAAAGAGTCCTTGTCGACGCTTCCCTCCTTGAAGTATTGCACCTGCAATTTTTTCTGGAGGTCTATGAG
>JAPLWU010000092.1 GCA_026396425.1 Microcaldota archaeon
CCAGGTATAAAAAGAAGTGGGTGGAATCAAGAGTAAGTGGGGGTGGGTCAGGAGGACATTATTTGCGCGCGGCGCAAATATGCCCATTTTTGCCCCGAGGCAAAAATCGGGCCCTGAAACTGGGGAACGACAAGTGCCCGAGCACTTGTGGTCCATTTGTCGCGAAGCGACAAATAGGAGGGGGTGAACCCCCTCCGCGGTTCGGAAGTGGGCCCGCGGAGATTTCCGGAAGGCGAGTTCTGCTCGCCCATAATCGGACTCCGGGTCTTCAGTGTGTGAGACTGACGTCTTACCATTCGACTACGGGCCCACAAATCAATACGCGACACGAAAGCAAAGAAATCAACGCAACCAATACCCCACTCACTCGCTTCGGGGGCCTCGAGGCCCCCACGGTTTTGGTAGTTTTGTTTCCTATCGTTTCGCGTCATCTCTCTGCTTTGCGAGTTAATTCTGCCGGGTAAAGGATTAAAATGTTTGGAGGGTGAAGGTAGTAGCATGTTCACGAAGGACAGTTTGAGGGCCGAGTTCGCCAAGAACTACGAGCAGCACTACAAGGTCGAGATGTTCGACGCGCTCGGCTTTACGCGCAAGAAGTGCCCCAAATGCGGCAAGAACTTCTGGAGCATCTCCAAGGAGGACTGCGGCGACTCGGCGCACACAGAATACTCCTTCTTCAAGAAAAAAAGCAAGGCCGAGAAGGACGACTACGTCTCGTTCTGGAAAAAGTTCGCGGGATTCTTCAAGAAAAACGGCCACGCCGTAATCAACCGCTACCCTGTGGTCAGCCGATGGAGGCCCGACCTATACTTCACAATGGCCTCGATTCAGGATTTCCAGAGGCTCGAAAAGGGCAAGATGAATTTCGAGTATCCGGCCAACCCCCTGGTCGTGCCCCAAATCTCCCTGCGCTTCAACGACATCGCGAACGTCGGGGTTACGGGGAGGCATTTCACGTGCTTCACCATGGCCGGCCAGCACGCATTCAATCCCCCGAAGGAAGGGTATTGGAAAGACGAATGCCTGAGGCTGAACTACGAGTTCTTGACCGGGGTTTTGGGAGTGGACAAGAACGAGCTCACTTACACCGAGGACGTTTGGGCAATGGGCGATTTCAGCGCCTTCGGCCCGTGCATGGAATCCTTCGCAAACGGGCTCGAGCTAGTCAACAGCGTTTTCATGCAGTTCGAAAATTTCGAGGGGAAGCCAAGGGAGCTGCCCATAAAGGTAATCGATGTCGGCTGGGGATTGGAAAGGCTCCAATGGTATTTCAATGGCGATTATACTGCATTCGATTCGGTTTTCCCGAGGGAAATCGAATTCATGGAGAAAAAATCGAAGCTCAAGCTCAACCACGAATTGTTCCACAAGTATGCCCGCATCTCCTCTTCCCTCGATGCCGAGGAGGTTGCCGACGTTGCGGGTGAGGAGAGGAAAATAGCCGAAAAGCTGGGAATAACCGTGAAGGAGATGAAGGCCAGCATCCTTCCGTTGCAGGCAATCTACGCGATAGCAGACCACGCGCGCACGCTCCTGTTCGCGATTGCCGACGGCTCCCTCCCCT
>JAPLWU010000049.1 GCA_026396425.1 Microcaldota archaeon
GAGAGCTTTAGATTGGAGGTGCTTTTCATGCCGGAAGTGAAAGTCTACTCGACGCCAACCTGCCCGTACTGCGTGAAGGCCAAGGATTTCCTCAAGGAGAACAAGATTCCCTACAAGGACATAAACGTGGGGCAGGACCGCGAGGCGGCGGAATACATGATTGAGAAGACCGACCAGATGGGCGTTCCCGTCATCGAGATAGACGGCAAGTTCATAGTGGGCTTCGACAAGGAGGCCATCAAGAAGGAGCTCAAGCTCTAGCCTGACTTATTCTTTTCTTTCATTCTTCTTTTATTTTGTTTCTTATTTTCCCTCGAAGATTCTCTGCATCCTAATTGCATCCTGCTCGAGCAGCGGGCTCTCGCAAATCATCGTCCCTTCATAGCCCCTTTCTTTTATCACTTGGGCGAGAGGCGCGAATGGAGGCCCTCCCTCGCCCAACTCCAGATGCCTCCGCTCCCCCTTTTTCGTATATTCGATATTGCTGAAGTGCGAGTGGAAATGTTTCAGGTAATCCGCATTGAAGCTTTTCTCCACTCTTTCAAAAATCCGCTCATACCCCTCTCTTCCTTTCACGCTCCCGTTCTCCCTTGCGTGGACGTGCGCAAAATCGATTACGGGCACGCATCCCGCCAATTCCGCGCTCAGCTGCCCGTTCTCCTCAATCGTTCCGAACTGCGCGCCCTTGCCCGCTGTTTCGAGTCCCAGCAGAACGTCATCTATCCTTTCGCCTTTCATCCTCTCCAGAACCTGCGCAATCGTGCCCTTGACGAGCGGATAGACCTCGGATGAAGGCCTGTCCATGTAGAATGCGGGATGTAAAACAATCACTTTTGCGCCCATGAGATGCGCCACGCGCGCGGTATCCATTATATTATGGATTGTTCTCGCTATTTTCTCCTTCTCCATCGCCGCGCAGTTTATCCAGTACGGGCAGTGGCACGAAAGTGAAATGTCCAGCCCCTTCGCTTTCCGCCCCATCCCCCTCGCATAATCCGCCTTCATGCGGACCCCGCGCACGAACTCGACCTCGTAGGCGCGCAGCCCCAGCCTTGCCGTTACCTCAAGTCCCTCGAGGTTGTCCCCCTCGCAGGTTATGGGAATTCCCGCAGGCCCGAATCGCATAAATTTATTATAGGCGCTCGTTTTAAATAGGAAATGTGCGGGGGTTCTTCGCAAATCTCGTTGCGTTCGGCTGCCTCTTCCTGCTATTGCTCCTTGCAGCCGCCTACCCTAAATTCTCCTCTAGGCATTCCGAAGCCGCGCTCGCCTCGCTCGCAGTTCAAAAAAACTACTACTGCTCGCTCGACTTCAAGCACGCAATGATGCAAATCCTCTCCTCATCGAAATCCGCGGGCGACAGGGAGGAAATAATAGCAAAAATCGCGGAGCGCTCTGCGGAGTTCGAGCAGTTCATCGAGCGCGCAGACGGCGAAGTAGATATTTGGTGCGGCATCGTAACCGAAGCCGAGCTTCGCGCCCTCCCAAGCAGGATGATGCAGGAATCCAAACCGTTGAAATGCAAGAACTGCTGGGACTTCTCCAAAAAAACCTTCGTAGTTGACGCCCATGGCAAGCCGCGCCAAACTTACGTTTGCTCCTCTTTTTTCGATTTTGATCCGGTAGCAAACAAGGCCGGAATCTCAAAGGGCGGGCTCGCCCTCAACCCCTCGCCCGAAGTTCTTCCCAAAATTTACTCGGGCAAATTCGCCATCGGAATTTCGATTTTCGATTCCAAAACCAACTCGTCATACGTTGGAATCCTGGAGGACGGCACATGGGCGGGCTGAACGGGCGGCTGAAGGCGCAAATCACTCTTGAGCTTCTCATTTCGGTAGCCGCGCTCGCAATGTTCGCCCTTCTCCTGCTCTCCTCGCTGGCGAACATGAGAACAAAAACCCAAACCTCGCTCGAAATACTCGCCAACTCCTCATGCGCCCATGCGACTGCATTCGCGCGCAGCGAATACAACATCCATTCGCATTACGGTTCGCCCCGCCTGGAGGGGCTGGTAATAAACGACACGGCATATTGCGGAAGCTCAGCCTCGAAGGTGATTCTGGTTGAATGGAAGGAGCCGGCCTGAACAGGATGGGCAGCAAAGAAAGCGTAAGGGCCAGACTTTCCTACTCGATGCCATGATTGCCTCGCTCATAATCTCCACAATGCTCTTCGCATGCCTCATAATCTACGACAATCTTGCATCGCGTCTCGTGGAAAGGGAAAAAATGGAAAATCAAAACGCAGAACTCCTCGCCTGTTCCGATTACCTCGTGAAGAATGCGCTCGCCTATTCCGACGGAAAAAACATTTTCCCGAATGAAATCGACTCGGAAAAAATAAAAAAATCCGAAGGCGGAATGAACGAAATAAACGTAGATTGCAGCGTTCGCCTCGCAGTTTCGTCTGACCCGCCAAAAGAAAACTGCATCCGCCGGGCAGTCTGGCTCCGCGAAGAAAAGGAGGTCGGCTTTCTTGAAATCTGCCTTAAGTAAGGGTTATCTCCTGAGCATGGAGGCAATCCTCGCCTTTTTCACAGCCGTGCTCTTCATCTACATTATTTCGCTCTCGCGCTCCTCGCCGCCCTCCTCTTATACCACGCTCGCCCTTTACTCCCACCTCAACGACATGCTCGAAGTCTCCTACAGGAGCGGGGATTTCGAAAATCTGGCCAAATGGGCCGAGGGGGATGAGGCAGCAGGAGAAAAGGCCAAAGTCAATTTTGAAAAAATGGCAAAAGAATCGGGCTTCTGCCTCACGCTCGAAATAGAAAACAAAAACAGGAAAATGGAAATCAACTGCCCTGGAAAAAGGGCCGCTGTTTCAACCGTCCGAACGTTGGTTCTCGAAGATGGGTTTGCGGAACTGAGGGCGACGATTACTTAGCCCCAGCGCCAATGTCGTAAATGCTCCATCTGAGGGTTTTATTCCTTTCCAATTCCGAGGCCATCTGTTCTATCAGCGACTCCTTCACCTTCGAATATTTCTCCCTAGGCAGCTCCGTGTTGCCTATCTTGAATCTTCCTCCTTTCAGGTTGAAGCAGAACATGGCGTCGTTCAAGCCCTCGCAGTTGTGGAGGAAGTAGGAGTCCGAGCAGTTCGTGCAGCCGTCGAGCTCGAGGCACCTGGCGAGGTAGAGCGAGTTGTAGCATTTTAGGCAGAACTGCGAGTCGATAATCCTGTTGCACCCGTAAACGTATTTCGAGTGGAGCGAAAGCGAGGTAAGCCCGGTATTTTCCGAGTAAGTCGACTCATAGCCCTTGTAGACGTTCGCGCTGTGCAGAATCAAGGGCGATTTTATGATGTTCCAGTTCTCGCCAGTCTCGTATCCGGCGCTGAAGAAGGCTATTTTGTCAAGCGCAGCCACAAGCTTGTCAAGCCCGGAAAGCGACTTCTCCTCAAGCGCGATTTTCCCGAGCTCAAACGATTCTTCAATGGTCACGAGCCTCCTCCTCGGCATTTCGGAAACAATCCCGAAATCGAGCGGAACCTGCGTTTCATCCCCGAAAGGCGTCCGCACCTCCTCCAGTCCTATTGTATCCCGGCACAGCCACTCCTCCAGTTCCGTTATTCCGGGCGGCTTCCTCTTCATCACGACTTCAAACGCAGAAGCGAAGGCCTTCTCCACTGCCCGCATGTCCGTTTCTTTCTTTTTCCCGGTCATTTCTATTCGCGGGATTTCTGCCGGCGCTTTGTCTGGAACGAGCGCGTAAAGCGAGTCGAATCTCTTCTCTTTTTTTATTTTTTCGAAAACTTCTGAAACGAGTTTCGCCTTAATCTGGGCGTATTTCTCCTTCGGCAGGGCGAGATTCCCTATCATGCGGTTCTTGTTCTTCTGGCCGAAAGAGAACATCATGTCGTGGCATCCGTCGCAGTTGAAGCAGAAGTAGAGGTCGCTCGAATCGCTCACGAAGTGGGACTCGAAGCAGCGGTGCAGGTTTATGCCCGCCACGACGCGCAGGAGGAATTCGCCGTTGGCAGTCCAGCCCGAGCCGAAAACGTTCTTGCTCCCGCGCCTCATCATGTAAGACGAGTAAATGTATGACGACTGCTCGATATTCGTCGAGCCATAAACATACTGCGAGTCAATCACTATGTCGGATGATTCCACAAAAGAGCTGTTGCCAAGAAACCGGTTGCCCGTATACTCGCATTTTTCGCGCAGGGCCCCGGCTATCGAGTCAATGTCTTTTATCTCGTTTATGTTCAGGGCGTAGTTCTTATTCAAGGAGAGCTCGTCGGCGGAAACGAACCTCGCGTCCTGAGGGTACAAATCCCTCGCCACTATGACCTCCTTACCGCTTGTGTGCGACTTCCGCACGGCCGATTTCGGCAAGTATTCAGCTAGCCACTCCTCGTATTCGGCAAGCTCGTCCAGCTCGGCTCCGAAGAGCACCTTGCAGGTAGAGTGCCAAATCCGATTCAGATTTTCGTAAAGCTTTCCAGTCATTCGCACACCCTCGTCGTCGGCAGTATTTCGGCGGCCACCTATTTATCCATTTCCTCGCTCGCAAATGCGGCCATCTGTTTATCCATTACCCGATTCGCAAATACTACCACCTACTACTATACATTTTCCTATATTTATTACTAATCATAGAAAATTAAGAAAAAAGGAAATATATATAAACTTATTTCTCCTTTATGATAAACGCAAGGCGACCCAGATGGCGACCAGTTGCCCTGCCCGAAGCCTGGACCTCAGGGACAGGCGAATCCTGTACGAGCTGGATGTCGATGCGCGTGCCACGCTCCTGCGGATTGCCAAGCGCGTTGGGCTTTCCAAGGATGCCGTCAAGTACCGCATCGGCAATCTAGTCTCGTCCGGGGCGGCCAAGGGCTTCATTGCAGTTATCGATACCGCCAGGCTTGGCTACATCACATTCGGCGTATTCCTGAAGTTCCGGGA
>JAPLWU010000002.1 GCA_026396425.1 Microcaldota archaeon
AGTGGCTCTGGCGCAAGATGTTCGTGATTGAAAACGGCTACTACGAGGTCGAAACAGTCTCCTTCCTGCCCGAAATCCTTCTCAAGGCCTCGGGCCACATCGGGCATTTCCACGACCCCATCGTAACCTGCTCGAAATGCAAGAAGAAATTCCGCGCCGACCACCTCGTTGGCGAGAAACTCGGCAAAAAAGTCGAAGGGATAAGTGAAGCCGAACTTGCGAAACTAATCGAAAAGGAAAAGATTGTTTGCCCTGACTGCAAAGGCGCACTTGAAAACGTTGCCGAGTTCAACCTCATGTTTAAGACCAACGTGGGCGCGGCCGAGGGAATCGTGGCCTACTCCCGCCCCGAGACGGCGCAGGGGATTTTCATGGCCTTCCCGCGCGTTTTCAGGTTCGCGGGCTCGAAGCTCCCGCTTGCAATCGCGCAAATCGGGCACTCATTCCGCAATGAAATCTCGCCGAGGCAGGGGCTCATGAGGATGCGGGAATTCACCCAGATGGAGTTGGAATACTTCTTCAATCCGAAAGAAACAACCCATCCAAAATTCGCCGATATTGCGCAAACGAAAATCCGTTTCTACGCGAGGGAAGAGCAGGAAACGGGAAGCGGAAAGACGGACGAGACGACGGTTGCCGAGGCAGTGAAAAAAAACGCAATCCCGAACGAAATAATGGGATATTTCATCGCGCTCGAGCAGGAATTTTATGTTGCTTGTGGAGTCCCATACGAAAAATTCCGCTTCAGGCACATGCTCAAAAGCGAGACTCCGCATTACTCCGGAGGCAACATCGATTTGGAGGTCGAAACCTCATACGGGTGGGAGGAAACTGTCGGCAATGCCTACCGCACCGATTACGATTTGGCCGCGCACGCCAAAATGAGCGGAAAGGATTTGTCGGTTTTCATCGAGGGAGAGGGGAAATTAATGCCCCACGTGGTCGAGCCCTCGCTCGGAGTCGACCGCCTCTTCTGGTGCATACTCGAGAGCTGCTACCGGGAGGGCGGGGGCGCTGAAAAGCGCGACTGGTCATGGTTCGCCTTCCCGCCCGCCATTGCGCCATTCGACTGCGCTGTCCTCCCATTGATGAAAAAGGACGGCCTGGCCGAAAAGGCGCAGGAGATTGCAGGGCAGCTCAGGAAGGCCGGCCTCGATGTCCGCTGCGAGGAGAGCGGGAGCGTCGGAAAGCGCTACGCAAGGGCTGACGAGATAGGAATACCTTACTGCATGACCGTTGATTACCAGACCAAGGAGGATGGCACCGTCACGGTCCGTTTCAGGGATGACGGCAAGCAGACGCGGGTCAAGGTGAGCGAACTCGCGGAAACCATAAGGCAGTACAAGCGAGAGGGTAAGGCATGTTTATAAGGGCGCCAGATTTCAACCTAGATTTGACTGTTTTCAGCGGCCAGCCCCCGCAATTCACCATGGATTACGGCCCTGGCTGGGCCAGCTTCGTTTATGAAAATTCGCTAGTGACCGTGAAACAGAAGGCAGGAGAAGACGAACTCGAAATCGAAGCAAAAGGGAAAAAAATCGACGAGGGAAAGCTCTCCGAGCATGTTTCGCTCCTTTTCCGCCTCGACGATGACATGCCGTACATAAGAAAAAGAATAGGCACTGACGCGCACATGAAAAAACTTCTCGTCGAGTTCCCGGGCATGCGCCTCACTCTCAACGACCCCTGGGAGACGCTCGCCTGCTTCGTGTGCTCGCAGAATAATAGTAGGCGGAATATACGCAATTCCGTTCAATTGCTCATGCGCAATTTTGGTGAAAAAATCAAAATCGCGGGCAGGGACTACAACAAATTCCCCACTCCCGAACGGATAACGGCCGGTTGCTGCAAAGACCTAAAGAAATGCAAAATCGGATTTCGTGCGGAATATCTGATGAATGCCGCGGAATTCGCCCAAGGGGGGGCGATGGCCGAATTGCACGCCATGAGCTACGAGGAAGCGCATTCCGTTCTTACCGAAATAAAAGGGGTTGGGGAAAAAATAGCCGACTGCGTCCTTCTTTTCGGCTACGGAAGATTAGAGGCCTTCCCAATCGACACGTGGATAAGGAAAGTCATGCGCGAATATTACCTTGGCTCGCATGCGAAAGACGATGAGATTCGGATGTTCGCAGAGGGAAGGTGGGGCGATTATGCGGGCTATGCCCAGCAGTACCTCTACAGGAGCATAATGAAATAATTTAAATAGGACAAAAGCAATAATCTAACGGGTGGTTTGATGGACGCGAAAGCCCTCTTTGTGCTGCTCATCGTCTCGGCTCTGGTTTATGCGCAGGAAGAAAAAGACATAGGAATGGCAAACCCGGCAGCAGTTTATTGCAACGATTTGGGCTATAATTACAAGATTGTCAAGGACTCTTCTGGGGGCGAATACGGGGTTTGCGCATTCCCCGGCGGAACGGAATGTGATGATTGGTCATTCCTGCAGGGAAAATGCGGCAAGGAGTTCTCCTACTGCGCGAAGCAGGGCTATGGGATAAAAACTCTGGATGATGGAAATGACCCGTTTACTCCCGAATACGCCGTATGCACATCTGATAAAGGCGAAGTGATAGGCTCTGTTTCAAAACTCTACAACCTGCTTGAAAAATCGACAGTCGCAACCAGAGAATCCCCCGAGGTTGCGGGCACGGAACCGCCGGGGCAGATTACGGAGATGGATTTGCCTTCGTTTTTTGACTGGCGGGATTATCCTACTAATAGTGGCCAAAACTGGATGACGCCTGTAAAAGACCAAGGGTCGTGTGGTTCGTGCTGGGCATTCTCAGTTGTTGGGGTTGTTGAGGCAGTGCACAACATACGTGAAAATACGCCGAATCGGGAGTTAGACCTATCGGAAGAATATCTGGTATCCGACTGCTATAGCGGCGGTTCCTGCAGCGGCGGTTGGCCTGAATACGCCATGGAGTTTATAAGGGATAACGGGACTCCAGATGAAGGGTGCATGCCATACACAGCTAGTGATTCGGTATGTTCGAATAGATGCGCGGATTGGATGGACAGATTGGCGACCATAGACTATGCTGGTCAGGCATCACTTCAAGATCTCAAGCAGAAACTCATAGAAAAGGGGCCAATCTCAGTTCTTTTGTCGATTAACGCGGGTTATTGGTTTAACGGTATGTATAAATGCTGGACGAGCGAGGTGGCGTTTGCCAATCACGTAGTAGTCCTCATAGGTTATAACGATTCCGGGAGA
>JAPLWU010000081.1 GCA_026396425.1 Microcaldota archaeon
GTCCGGGTAGCACCTCTGGACGACGACTACCTCTCTTCCCTCGCACTTCCCGCTTATTCTCACGTAGCTCTCGCCGTCCGGGAACATCTTGGTCTCGACGGCGCTTCCCGCAAGGCCCAAGTCCCGGCAGTTCTGGCTCAAAAGCAGCAGTTTTTCCATAAGGTTATTTGATAGCCTTTAAAAATATATTATGCCAAGACCTATTGGTGCTCGGATGACGAAGTGGTGGGTGGGCGTTTCGCATTTCCTGATAAGCGTCATTACGGCCGTCCTTCTCGCCTATGCCTTCTACTACATGTCAAAGACCGATTTGCTTATTTCCGTCGGCGCGGGCGTGCTCTGCTTCTTCACGGTATACATACTCGTCTCGAAGCTCTCAAAAACGGGCTCGGATTAGGCCAACTCACTCTTCGGCCATCCTCGCGTAAATCTTTCTCGCCCTGGCCTTGGTTTCCCCGTTAATCTCAACAAGTACCGGCCCCACGTCGGGCTGCCCGTAAACCATCAGGCCCCCGTCTTCGGCCTCGATTATAACAACCAGGGCAGCCAAATCCTCCTCGCCCTCGACCCTGATGCACGCGCCATCGTTTTTCAGGCCCCACTTAACCGCTTCAACCAGCTCCCAGCTTATGGTTCCGGGCTCGTTTTTCACGACTCTGGGCTTGGCGCAAAACCTGCCCAGCTCGCGCTTTACCTCCTCCCCCACCTCGCTCCGTTTCGTCTTTAGGTCGTATATGACGAGCGAAGGCCTAATCCCGCCCCGCAACATCGCGAAGGCGCACGCGTCCCCGACCGCAATGGGCTTCCTCCCATTCGTTTCGCGCGCGAGCGTGGCATCGTCAACAATCTTGCCGAATGGCCTGCGCAGTTCCTCCCTCAATTCGTCAGTAATGACTTTCACGCCTTCCGTATTGATTAAAAAGAATAAAAAGCAGAGCGTGGGTAGTTTTTTCATGAAGCTAGTCGGCAAAGGCGCCGAAGCCGAACTCTACGAGGCGGAAATAATCGGCAAGACGGCGGTAATCAAGGACAGGATAAGGAAGAAATACAGAATCCCCCAAATCGATGTAGAGCTTCGAAAAACCCGGACAAAGCGCGAAGCTAAATTGCTCACCGAGGCCAAAATCGCCGGGGTTCGCTGCCCGCTCGTCTACCAGATTGGCGAATTCACGATTACGATGAGCAGGATTGGGGGAAAATTGATGAAGGATTCGCTGAAAGGCAGGCGTCTGCCCGGCAACCTTCGGACGGCCGGAAAGTACCTCGCCCTGCTCCACCTCGCCGGAATCATTCACGGCGATTATACTACCGCGAACGTCATGGTGGATGGCACCGAAGTAACGATAATCGATTTCGGCCTCGGTTCGTTCTCCGAAGACCTCGAAGACAAGGCAGTGGATGTTTTATTGATGAAGAAATCGCTCGGCTCGAAGAAGCTCTACGCGCATTTCCTCTCCGGCTACGCGAAAGCAAACCCAAAATCCAAAAAAGTCCTCGAAAGGCTCGCAGAAGTTGAAAGAAGGGGCAGATACGTGGTCAGGGCGATGCAGGGTTAAGCCAGAGCCAAGAACGAAATAAAAAACAAACCAAAAAACGAAGTCGTCCGTTCGTCGTTTATTGTTTTTCCGCCCTTGCCAATGCTGACGCTCCCCATGCTAAAAACAAACGAAGGAAAAAAGAACTAGAGCTCGCCTACTCTGCGCTTGGCCTTCCTCTTCATCCTCTTCCTTCTCTTCTTTAGCCACTTCCATCTCATGCGGCCCTTTTTCTTCCATTTCCTCGGAATCGAACCCAATATTTCACCACATACCCACGCCCTCGGCGCGGTTATCCCTTGGCCACAAGCCCACACGGTCGGGCGTGAGTATGTGACCTGCTCCATTCTCCCATTAAACTAATTTAAACCTATCGAGGCATAAAAATATCTCTTATTATGAAAACCATTGGGGGTGGTTTGATGAACGCGCAAAAACAGGTCCATGGAATAGCAAGTCCTTTCATGAAAACTGACTCCCTCCTAACCCGCAATCTTGGCCGGGTCACCGTAGGTCTTGGCGTTCTAATATTCGCCTCAGCAGCCGCGATTATAAACTTTGATAGGGCGAAGTGCAGGGACTTCATCAATTGCAACCCAATTGTCGCTCCGATTGCGACAACGCCATGCATTGGCCACGAGCGGTCTGCCAAGAAGGGGATACAAGCCGCTTACTCAGTGCACATTCCCGAAACTAAGGCGCGGAGCGGATCCTCGTTCGTGATAGGGGTAACGGATACGACACAAGTTGAAATTCTCGAAAATGCGGTTTCAAAAATGGGCGGAACGATTAAACGGCAATTCACCGTTCCACAAACCCAAAAACAACACCATCTGGTGGTGCCCGGCTGAAGCTGGTTTAAATGATGAAACTAAAGTCCAAAGAGCCTCGTGAAATCAGGCAGTTGAGCAGGCAATTGAGGGACACGCAATCACCGAGGGATAGGTTGCGCGCTACGGTAAAAGTAGCCATTTTTTTTACTGCGATGTCCGCGATTCCTTTTGCCATAAACGTATCAGAATTTGTGAAAAACCACCGGTGCGCATCGGCCTTCATGCAAAGGCATCCGGAAACAGAAGGAATAGTTAAGCCTCAGTCGGTCCTACCTTCCAGAAAAGACGTTACCTTGACGGCGTTGATGCCAGTCGATACATTCACAGTCCAGACTACTGATACCATAAGGGTTGGTCGTTTTTCAGGAAACGGGCTCCAAATCTACAACGTCCCGGTCCAAGACGAGCTCTCATTCACAAGGTGTCGCAGAGTGCCCATGAACCTTGTCAGGCCGGACCTGGTTGGCAAAGTCGTCGAGGCCCTGCGGGCGGAAGGGGGCGACACCGTGAGCACCACCCGTTGAAACCGGGGGGATTATTTAAATCCGTCAGCTAATAGCTTATTTGTTGGTTTCATGGACTTGGAAAGGAAAATCGAACTCGTGAAGAGGACTCCTACGGAAGAAATCATCACCGACGAGGACCTCAAACACCTGTTCGAGACTAACGCCCACCCGAAGCACTACATCGGGTTCGAGATTTCGGGCATGGTTCACATTGGCACTGGTCTGGTTACTACGGCGAAAATAAATGATTTTATCGAGGCGGGCGTCAAACCAACAATCTTCCTCGCCGATTATCACGCCTGGCTCAATGGCAAATTGGGCGGAGATTTGGAGAAAATCCAAAAGGTGGCCAAGGGCTATTTCAAGGGTGCTTTCATCTCTCTCGGCCTTGACGAAAGCAAGGTCAATTTCGTTCTCGCAAGTGAGATTTACAATAACGATTACTGGAAAATCGTCTTGGACGTTTCGATAAACACGACGCTGGCCAGGATGATGCGCTGCACAACAATAATGGGCAGGAAAGAGGGCGACGCCTGCGCGTCGGCGCATATCGTCTACCCGGCAATGCAGGCGGCCGACATCTTCTTCCAGGATTTGGACATCGTGCATGCAGGCATGGACCAACGCAAAGTCCACATGCTTGTGAGGGAACTCGCACCCAAATTGAAAATGAAAAAGCCGGTTGCGGTCCACACGCGCCTCCTAACAAGCCTGCAGGGCCCCGGCAGGATGGACGCAATCGACAAGATGAGCAAGAGCAAACCTGAGACATGCATTTTCATCCACGATTCCGAGGCGGACCTGAAGAAAAAAATCTCGAATGCCTACTGCCCGCCGAAAGAAGTTGCGGGAAACCCAATAATCGAAATCGCCGAAACTTTGCTCATGCGCAATGCCTCGCTTAAAATCGAGCGACCCCAAAAATTCGGGGGGGACGTGGAGTTTGCGAACGCGGCCGAGCTGAAAACGGCATTCTCCGAAGGTAAACTGCACCCTGCTGATTTGAAGAATTCGGTTTCCTCATCACTCTCCAAACTTCTGGAGCCGAGCAGGAAATATTTCGAGAAGAACAAGGAGCTGCTCACACAGGTTTCCTGAGCACTTCTACCCCGTTTTCTCCAATTTTGAATTCGGCCCAGTCCCTCAACCCGTCGAGTGGCGCGCTTATGTAGTTCTTCTTCCCCTCGATTTTCAGCTCTATTACTGAGTCCATGAGGTGCTTGAGCGTGACGACCGCCCTGTCCTCATGCATCCCCGTTTCGAGCATGTAGAGCGTTGTCATCTTCGCCGCCTTGAGCCTCGCGCCGGTTATCTGTATGAACCTGTAAGCGGTTTCCGCATTGTTGTAGAGCAGGAGAGTCGAGACGCTCTGGAACACTATCCTGCCGTTCTCCTCTGGCTTTTTTTCGCAGTCCATGAGCGACTGCGTTATCCCTATGGAAATATCGTCGAGCGCGCTCGGCCCGGGAACGGGTATGTCCCTTCTTCCCTTGGGCGGCGCGCTCAGTGCCCAGGAATAGCAGTCTATGAAGGCAGAACGCCGGCCTTCGGCTGCCGAGAAGTCGGCGTTTATGTGCTTGGCCTGCTCCTCTATCTCGGACGGGGAAACGTCCGTAGTGACGTAAATGCAGGGCTGCTTGAGCAGCTCGCCCTCCGCGAGGAATTGGACCGCAAAAAGCAGTTTCTCGGGGCCCGGCGGGCCCATTAGGAGTATGTTGGCGCAGTCCCTTATGCAAAAGAGCTCGTCAAGCCCCTTTATCCCGCTTTTCATCCTCAGACCAGCTCCTTGGCGGCTGCCAGAACGGAGCTCAGGGTCGCGCCCTCATCGCCGGAAACGACAACCGCAATCACCTTCTCGCCGGCGCCTGCAATTATGATTTTTCCGTTCTTGCCGTCAACCACCGCGTGCTCGAACTCGCCCTTCTTCATCTCCTGCCCGTATTTCTGGAGGCTCGCCCGCACCGAAACCGCGAGCCTCGCCAGCGAGCCCAGGTCCCCGCTTCCCTTTGAAGCCAGAATCTCGCCGCCCGCCCCTGCGATTACTACCGTGTCAGCCTCGATTATCCGAATGGCTTTCTCTGGCGAACTCGGCAAAACATCACCAGAACTATTTCGGCGGGATGGCTTTTTAAGGTATCGCCCAATAACTTCGCGACGTTGGATGCGGGCGATTATTCTACTCCTTCGCTCTCGCGCCGATGTTGTAGATATCGAATTCAAGACTCCTGTTTTTCTCGAGCTTTTTTCCGATTTCCCCAAGAACGAGTTTTTTTATCCTCATGTACGCTTCGCGGCCGACCTCCACATTGCCGATTGCGTAGCGCAGGTTCTTCGTGTTGAAGCAGAACATGCAGTCCGTGAGATTCTCGCAGTTGTGGCAGTAGTAGCAGCCGGAGCAGCTCCTGCACGAGTCCACTTCGAAGCAGCGCGTGAGCTTCACCGAATGGTAGCAGTTGATGCAGAACGAGCAGTCCCAAAGGGTGTCGAAGCCAAAACAATGCTCTGAGCTTCGGGGCCACATGCCGCACGCGCAGTATTTCGAATAAACCATTGCGGAGGTGAGGTAGCAGTAGGAATTGTCTATCATTATGGCGCAATCGGTAATGTTCTTGTTATCCCCCTCGCAGAATTCCGCGGCGAAATAAGCTATTCTGCCGAGTTTGTCATGCGCGTTTTCAAGGGTCAGTTTTTCGACTTCCTCTGGCGGCATTTTCGCATGCTCGCCCCACCAAATCGCCTCTTCGATGGTCAGAAGCCGGTCTTTCGGGAGGGCGGGGATAGCGATTGTATATGGAAGATGGAGGATTTTTTTGCCGCTTGCGGCCGATTTCAACTCTATCATCGTGTGCGTGTGGCTGAGAAGCCATTTTTTGTATCCGTCAATGCCGGAAAGCTCTGTGCCTAACACGAGTTTTGCGGTCTTGGTGAATTCCCGCTCAACCTCCTCTTTTCCGCTTTCGTTGTCGCGCCAGTCGGGCTGAGGCGGAATCTCAGGCTTCTCCAACCTCGCTTTTGCAACGATATCAATCAGCGAGGGCAGCTTCTTCTCCCTGCGCAGTTTCCCTGCCATTTCCGCAAGCAGCTTGGCCTTGAGCTGCTCGTATTTTTTCGGCTCGAGCTGCAGGTTGCCTATGCAGTGCCGCTTGCTTCTGAGGTTGAAGCAAAAGAGGCATTCCGCGCAATTGTCCAGGTTGAACGAGTAGTAGCAGTCGGAGCAATTCTGGCACATCCAAGCCTCAAAGCACCTTCTGTCCCTATAGGTCTGGGTGCAGCGTATGCAGAACTGCGATTCGCCAGGTCCATGCGTCCCGAAGCAGTCCTCGCAAATCCTCCCGACGGTGCACTTGAAAAGGTATTTTGAGTCGCCGTATTGCGCCGAGTCGTAGACGAAAAAGCTGTCGCTTATGTTCGCGCTTTTCTCCACGTGGCCGCAATTGCCTATGATGATGTTGCCGCAGTAACAAACCCTGTCCCTGATTGCCGAAATCAGCGAGTCGATGTCCTTTATTTCGTTTATCGAAAGCGGAGGATATTCTTTGTTGAAGTCAACTTCCCCGAATCCTATGAATTTCGCGTCTTTGTGGTATTCCTTTATTGCAATCGTGACGTCCTTCCCGGAAATGCAGGACTTCTCGTGCCTGTTCTTGTCTATAAGCTCGTCGAGCCACTTGTAATAGTCGGAGAGCGGGCCTACGTCCTCCTTGAAAACCACCTTGCATGCGGTCCTCCACCGCTTGTCCAGAACCGCAAGGGTTTCCGATTCGTCCGTCATTTTCTCCTTTCCCCGATGTTGTAGATGCTCCATTTCAGCGATTTTTTCCTTTCGAGTTCCGAGGCAACCTGCTCGAGAAGCGAGGACTTGATTTTTCTGAAGTTTTCTGGCTGTAGTTGGGCGTTCCCTATCGCGTGAGCCAGGTTTTTGGCGTTGAAGCAGAACATGCAGTCCCTCGCGTTCTCGACGTTGTGCGAGAAGTATATGTCCGCCGAGTCCGAGCTTGAGTCCACTTCGAAAGCGCGGGTTATGTTCGAGCAGTGCATGCTCCTTATTACAAACGAAGAATTGAAAACAACCGAGGAGCCGAAAATATTTTCGCTCTCGCGGGGCCAGAAGCAATAGGCGACGTTTTTTGAAAGCACGGGCATTATGCATTTCCGTGCGTTCCAAGTGTTCACGCAGATAACCGGGCAGTCCGTTTTCTCGCAGTTCTCCTCGAAAATCGTGCAATACCCGATCACCCTGCTTAATTTCTCCCTCAATTCGCGTATGGAAGTCCCTTCGCTTACCGGGATTCCTGTTTTGGCCGCCGCTTCCAACTCCTCAAGCGAGATTTGCCTAATCTCGCTCGTAAAGCCCCAATACTCCTTGATTACCGGGACGGGCTTTCCGCTGACTGCGGATTTGACGAAAGTCAGGTCGTAGAAATCAAGTCCGTCCGTAAGCCATTTTCCGAATGCGTCAACGTCCCCAAGCTCCCGCCCTAGCACTACCCGCGTTGTGTCGTTGAAAGCCCGGTCCATCTCAGCCCTGTCAAAGCCCCATCCGCCTTCAGCCGGCTCCTCCCTCTCCTTTTTGAACAGGTCGATGAAGCGCAACGTTTTCTTCTTGCTAAGCAGCTCCCCAACGACCTCATCGATTAGCTTCCTCTTTATCGCCGCGTATTTTTCCTTCTCAAGTTCCAGATTCCCTATTGCGTGCCGCTTTCCTTTCTGGAAGAACGAGAACATGCAGTCGGTGCAGCCCTGCATGTAAAAACTGTAGTACATATCGGTCGAGTTTGAGATGAGCAAGGACTCAAAACCCCGCTTCAACCCCTTGGGCCCGCCCACATTGATGCACCTTAAAATGTGCTCGCATGCCGCGGTGTCGTGGGTGCCGAATAAGTATGCGCCATCTTTGCAATAAGACGAGTGGGCGGCATACTTGCACTTCCATATGGCGTTGCAGTCGTAAACGAAGAACGAATCGGTGACGTTCGCGCTGTCCTCGACTTCCTTCGAGTTGCCAAGAACGACACTGCCGGAATAGCAGGCCCGTTCGCCCAGCGCGTCGACTATCGAGTCAACGTCCTTTATCTCGTTTATGTTCAGCGGCTCGAACTTTTTGTTGAAGTCTATCTCATCGAAATGGATGAATCTGGCTTCCCTCGGGTAATTCCTGCTCGCGGGATGGACCGACCTTCCGCTAAGATAAGATTTTCGTTCGGCGGGCTTCTTCGCGTATTCGGAAAGCCAGCCGCCCCACTCCTCAATGCCCCCGATTTCCCTGCCGAAGACTGCCTTGCAAGTGCCCCTAAAAGCATGGTCGAGCGTTTCGTGAAGAGTCCCCACCCAATTACCTCTCGCCGAATTAGATTAACCAACTCGTTCAGTCCTTCTTCTTCCTTCTCTTGCTGTCGAAAGTGAAAGCGTCCCTCGTGCTCTTGCCGGATGCGATGTTCCATCTCTCAGTCAGGGATTCGAGGTCGCTGAATTGCTTTGCATTTTCAGAATTTGCGTTTGTTTCGCTTTTTTCTTTTTCCTTTTCCGTTTTTTTCGCAGTCCGCGATTCGGCCGTTGCCGGGGCTTCGGAAGCTTCCGCTCCCTTTACCCTCCTCTCCAAGTCGGACTTCCTTAATATGGGCGGAGGCGCCGGCTCTCCGTACTGCCTGCGGATTCCCGTTTCCACTGCCACGGTCCTTTGCGAAACTGTGCCAGCGGCTTCTGGCCCTCGCCCGCCAGTTCCCATGGCTTCGGGTTTTAGCGCTTCCATTCCGTGGATTCCGGCGGCCTCGGGCCTTCGCGCCCCGGCAGCTTCATGGGGCATCGGTGCTCCCTTTCCAATCGCTTCCGGTTTTATCGCAGCTCCGGCTCCTCCGGCTGGGGGCCTGGCCGGGTATTGGTCCGCGCCAATCGGCGGGCCCGGCTCGTAGCCCCATTTTTTCGCGTCCACGACGCGGAGCTTCATCGGCAACAAATACTTCTTGCCGTCGAACAATCTTACGATGCACTCCCTCTGGTGCAGGCGCACGAACATCTCCTTCTTCGACTCTTCAATCTCCATCTGGCTCCTCGCCTTCTTGAAGTACTCCTCGACCTTGATTTCCATTATGGAGCTTATGGTCGTGGCATCCTCGCGGTTGAGCTTGAAGGCCACGATGTTCCTTATGTTCGAGATTATGCTGTCGTGCACCTC
>JAPLWU010000013.1 GCA_026396425.1 Microcaldota archaeon
GTTTTGGAAGTGGAATTCGAGGATTAGGCCTAAGCCATCCGGTATTAGGGAGGATACGCCCAGTCAGAACCTATCGTGGAGATTGAATTTTCGCTCCAACTTTGTTCTTCTCAACCCACTGTGGATACTCCCTGTTAACCAGGTAGGCGAGAGCACCAAGCGCTACCAGGAAAGCAATACCCACCCAACCAATCCCGCCGCTTGATATGGCATAAAGAGCAAGATAAGCCATAACCGCACCATAATACACGTGCTTCTTGTATATCCACGCCATCCAAATGATAAGAAACTTAAGTGTAATCACGACTACGCCGATACCCAAAAAAATTGCTTCAAGCACAATTCCAAAGGCGCCATACTGCACCATCTCAGGAATAAGTCCTATCAAAATTATCAAACTTAAAACAGAGAAGAGAGTATCAGAAAGAACCAAACCTACAAACGCCCAAACCACGAGCGGCCGTTCATTCATGAACAGCTCCTGCTTGAACAAGTCGTCTTTGAGTTGTTCAAAAAACGGCTTCTTTATCACCTTCTCCTCGGCCTTTGGTGCCGCCGGTTTCGCTTCTGGAACTTTTTCGCGCGTTTCTTTAAAAAATACAGTCTTGGCCCCGCAGGCGGGGCAACACATTGGGCTACCCTCCTCCTGAACCCACGCCCCGCATTTCTTGCACTCCATGCTCTGGTTATCTGCAAAGCAAATCTTAAATACCGGTCGGTCTACCGTACGTCTGCTTTGCCTGACCGGATTAGCCGCCCAGAAAGTGGAATTCGAGGACTAGGCGGCCAGACTCAACAATTTAAAAGAGAATTCCCATTATACCACCCATGGGGAGGCACGGCGGGAAAAGCATGCCTGCACAAGATTGAGAAAGTCTGATATGGTGGACGCCACAGTGGATAAGCTATCGTTAACTTTATAACAACAGTCGTTCTATAATACATAACATGTTGGAAAGGCTGCTCAGGTCCAGGGCCGAGGTCGCGGTTCTAGGAATCGTGCTTTTCTCCGACGGCCTGCATCTGCGGGAGATTGCAAGAAGGGCCGGGGTTTCCCCATCCGAAGCAAAACACGAGCTTGATGCTCTCGCGGCTCTTGGCGTTCTCGCAAAGACGGCGAAAGGGAACCTGGTTTTGTACGAGCTTAACCCGAAATGCCCGTTCATCTCCGAGCTGAAGGGCCTGTATTTGAAAACAGAAGGCCCGATTCCGCTCCTTAAGAAGGAGTTAGGCAGGCTGAAGGGACTGCGCTATGCCTTCGTTTACGGGAGCTTTGCAGGCGGCAACTTCACGGAAAGGAGCGACATAGACCTGCTCGTGATCGGAGATGTCGGGGAGGGCGAAGTGGACAGGGCGTGTTTCGAAGTCCAAAAGAAAACAATGCGCGAAATAAATTACATCCTCTGGAGCGAGGGCGACTTTTCGAAAAAGCTTAAAGAAGGGGGCGCATTCGTATCGTCGATTGTAAAAGAGGGCAAAATATGGCTGGTTGGTGATGGGAATGAGTTTGAGCGAGATGCTGCAAAGGCGGGAAATCCAAAAGGTCGAGCCTGACGGAAAAACCGCGGGGAAGCTGCTCAAGGTTTCGCAGGATGCGCTAGTGGCGGCAGAGGACAACTTGAAGATGATGCACAACGATGTGGCGCTCTCGTTGGCCTACAACGCCATGCTCAACGCGGGAAGGGCGCTGATGGCCGCAAAGGGCTACAGGGTCCATTCCGAAACGCACCACAAGGCAGTTGTCGGCTTCTGCTCCGCGGCTCTGCCGTCCGAATCGTCAAAACTTGTGGCGCTCTTCAATCGCTACAGGATAAGGCGGCACGACATTGTTTACGGCGAGATTGAAGGTGGTTCCGTGGGCGAAAGCGAGGCAAGGGGAGCAATAGAAAAGGCAAACGAATTCCTTCGGCTAATAAAAACGAAACTTTCCTAGGGGATGTTATTCAGCCGCCCAGAACTTCCTTTACCTTCGCTACTATTTCGGCTTCGTTCACGACTTTGACTTCCCTGTTTTCCATGAGCGTCTTCCCGTCAACTATTACCGTATCCACGCAGTCGCTCTCGGCGGCATAAACGAGCTGGGCCAGCGGATAATTGTCCGGAACGAAGCCGAGGCTTTTCTTGTCCAGCAAAACGATGTCCGCCTTCTTTCCCACTTCAATACTGCCCGTTTCCTTCTCCCGGTTCAGGGCCGTCGCGCCTCCGAGCGTAGCCATGTAGAAGGCGTCCGTATAATCGAGGGCGCTGGGGTTGAGAGTGTGAATCTTCTGGAGAAGGCACGCGAGCCTCATCTGCTCAATCATGCTGAAGCTGTAATACGCGCCGACATCGGTGCCGAGTCCGACCACCGGGCCCTCCCGTTTGGGCCCAATCAGCGTTAACGTTTCCTCGCTGTATTTGGGGAGGAAGCTCACTCCTGATGCGAGCATCATATTAGAGCCGGGAGTATGAACGGCTTTCGCGCCCGTGCGCGTTAGCAACTTTAGCTCGCTCTCCTTGAGCCATATGCAGTGGATGAGGAGCGTCTTGTCGTTGAGCAGCCCGAGCAGGTTGAGGTGCTCCACCGCGGTCACTCCATACTTTCTTTTTTCGTATTCCACCTCAGTCATGCTCTCCTGCACGTGCGTTTGGATGCCAACGCCGTATTTTTCCGAAAGCTTCTTGCACCCCTCGAACAAATCATCCGAGCAGGCCAAGTCGAAGCGGGGTGTGATTCTGTACCTTATGCGCCCGTTTTCGGTATTGTTGTATTTTACAATCAGCTCCTCGGTCTCCTTGAGCGATTCGCCGGTATCCTCCATCAGCCCTTTCGGAGTGTTAATATCCATCATCGTCTTTCCGATGTCGCCCCGAAGCCCGAACTTCTTCGCCGCCTCGAACGCCTCTTCGGCAAAATGGACGGAAGTGAAGTCGGCAAAACACGTGGTCCCGCACTTTATCATCTGGAGGTACGAAAGCTCCGCGCAAGCCCTCGCGGTCACGGCATCGAGCTTCTCCTCCCAGGGGAAAACGTATTTTTCGAGCCAGTCGAGGAGCGACACGTCGGTGGTAAGGCCTTTAGTCCCGACCTGGAACGAGTGCATGTGCGCGTCCACGAAGCCAGGAATGACCAGTTTCTCCTTGGCGTCAATAACAATATCGAGCGCGTGCCTTCCCTTGACCTCGTCGCTCGGCCCGATGTCGATTATTTTGTCGTTCTCGAAAACCACTGCCGCGTTCTTGGTAAGCTTCTCGTGCGAAACTAGCGTTCCGTTGAGTATTCCCGTCTTTGTCATGCGCGCACCCTGGTCCTCGCCCTCGCGGCCCGAAGCCGCCTATCTCCTAATAACCCAATCGCCTGCCCGCCTACTCGCGTCCGAAGCCTCCTACCCGCTTATTCGTGCCCGAAGCCGCCGCCTACTCGTCTATTCGTATATCCTGGCTATCTTGCCCTCGTCGCCAACGAGAACTTCAATCTTTTCGCCGGTTGTCCCGTCAATCCAAACGACGTCCCAGACGTTCTCGAAGCCCCACTCCCTGTCGAGGAACGGGTAGAACGTGGCGTCGCCCCTCGCGTCAGGGTGGCTTGTCAGGAAGACCGTCACCTTCTCGCTGCCGGACATTGTGTGCGAGGCGATGAGCGCCTCCTCCCGGAAGGCAATCCTGCACGTTGGCATGCCCGAGCAAACGATGCAGTTGTTGGTTATGTCTTCGGGGGGCGGGGTTACGAAGTTGAAGGCAGGATATCGGTAGCTTATGTGTTTCCTCCTCGGGCAAGGCGAGTAGGCGTCGTAAACCACACGGGCCTTTATCTGCCAAACCCCGTCGGCAAGCTTCGAATCCAAAACATCCCGTATGTCCGCGTCCGGGTATTTGTTCTGCAAATCCTCGAGCACGAACGCCACCGCATTCTCCTCCTTCTCGGGCGTTCCCCTGTTGGTGGCAACGTAAACTGCCAGAACCAGGGCAACTACGAACAATACCAATATAACGGCTTTCGTGTCCATGTGTGCCTAATTTGATTTCCTAATATATAAGCTTTAGCCGAAAACCGGCGACTCGCGTCAAAATAAAAAAAATAAAAAAATAGGCGGCTTCCCGGGAAGCCGCAAAATTGCCCTCGCATCGAAGTGCGCTCGAGTGCAATTTGCGTGCGCATTTTTGCCAGCGAGCGAAATTTGCGCCCTCGAAGGGCGCACGCCTTTTTTGTTTTTTAACTTCCGAAAATCAGCGAGAGCACGAAGTTGCCGAGCCCTGCGTGATAAAGGATGGAAGGCAGCAGTATCAGGCCCATGAGATGCGTCCTCCTCACCCCGAGCAGGGGCGGGAGCACTCCTATGCAGCACGCCACGGCCGCAACGAAAAGTCCCACGGCCCCGTCTATCAGCAGTATTATGGCCAGCAGGTAAACCACGACCGCCGCGCCAATCTTCCCGGAGTCGAGCCCGCTGAAAATCCCGACTATTTTTTTCGATGCGAGGAGGACTGCCACTGCCGAAGCCCCAACCCCGAACGCGGTTATGCCAATCAGCCACATGCGCGCGCCCTCGCCCAGAGCCCCGAAGGCCTCCTGCGCCACGACTGCAG
>JAPLWU010000139.1 GCA_026396425.1 Microcaldota archaeon
AAAGCGACAAGAAGGAGAAGGGGATGAGGAGGGAGAAGCTCGGGCAGGCCGAGCTCATAGGCCACGTCTCCATCGACAGGCTCATGCAGGGCAGGTGGACCCTTTCCGTCTTGTCCTCGGATACGGGCAACTACGCGGCCACTTTCAACTACGTTCCGGACGCATACGCCAAAACAATCATCAGAAAGTTGAACGTCATGAATTACGACTGGACCGAGGGAGGCATGATATCCACAAAGCTCTACGTCCCGCCCGGGCACAAGGGAACGGCATTCGATGTCATAGCCCGCATCTCGAAGGAAACATCCGGTTTGGACATGCCGCTCGGGGTTATCGTCGACTTGCAGCTCCAAGAGGACGTGTTCAACAACAGGCTCAAGAGGATGATAATCTCCGTGCCGCCGGCATTCAGTCTTGAGGGCCTGAGCACCGCGTCCCGAAACCTGAAGGCGAACAAGGTGATAGTCAACTTCACCGAGTCCGGCGACAAATGGTCGGCAAGCGTCCACGGGGAGTATGGAAATGAAAAAAGGCAACTGACTTCGGGAATCGAAAAACGCGAGCGCGGAGGCCTGGGCGTCAACCTCTCTTTCTTCCCGACCCAAAAAGTGCAGCTTAAATTTAGCGGGAATGTCGAGGGAGTAACCGGCAGGTCCTCGCTCGTGAACTTCAGGGTGTCCGAGGTCGGATTGCCAAAGGCTTTCGACGAGATTTATCTTGAAATGAAGCCGTTCTCGAACAAATACCGATACCAAACAGGGATGATTAGCCGGCAGGGCCGGGGCAACATCTATTACTTCTGGGAGAAAGACATATCGCAGCAATTCTACAACCCGATATACAACAGGCACTACCAAGGATTCGGAATTGCTCTCAAGGGGCCACTGCTGGGCGAATTCACGACCGAGCTCTCATGGTCCGAAAAATTAGACGACAAGCGTGACGTATCCGGGAAACTATCGTTCATACGCCGCTTCTAAGCGCCCTGAGGAGGATTTTCAGGTTCCCCGTTTCGGGTCCCGCGTTTTGAGACGCGAGGACGCGTTTTCTTTTGGGGTTTCGAGTCGCGAGGACGCGAACGCCCGTTTTTCTTTGGGGTTGATCCAGACCTTTTCTTTCGCAAAGAAAAGGGATGGATTTTTGAACCTCCGACCTACTGATTAACAGTCAGTCGCTCTACCAAACTGAGCTATCAGGGCACGGATTAATCTTTTGCACGCCTACTTTTATTAGCTTTTCTGAGGTGGTGGTAAACGGTTCTCAGGGGCGTCTTCGTTTTCATCGCAATTTCTTTTATCCCAACGCCTTTCGCGTAAAGCGAGTGCAGCCGTCTTATCTCCCCTTCCCCGTATTTCGCGGGCCTGCCGCGCTTCCCCTCGACTATCTTCACCCGCACGCCCACCTTCCTCAGGGCGACGACCGCGTTGAACGGAATCAGGCCGTGCATCCCCCGCGTGAGCAGTATGGTTTCCACTTTAGTGTTGTTCAAAATCTCCGCGAGAAGCCTCGTGGTGGGCTTGGTCTTTATGAGCACTTCCGTCTCATCGCACTTTCTAACGTCCCCTGCCTTTTTTACTACCAGCATTCCCGACCAGCTCCGCGAATTTTTTGGCCCTCCCGCCTGTCCTGCCAACGCCAAGCTCGGCAAGCTTCTCCTTTTTCGCCTCGACAATCCTCGCCAGCCCGGCCGCGGCATCTCTGACCTCGCCTGCCTTGCATCCGAGGCTCTGCTCGCACCATTCCATGCTTCGGTCGGTTGTGAGGTAGACGAAAGCGGCGCCGAACAGGTCCCCTCTGATTCTCCCTCCCTTCTTCTCGGCCTACAGTTTTTTCGCAATCACTACGGCGGGATTCTTCAGCTCGAACGGTTTCGAGGATAGGGGCGCGAGTATTTTCGCGAGCCTCCCGGCCGATTTTTCCCCCAAATCCGGGAAATAGGGCGATGCTTTCCTCTCCCTTTTCGGCCTGAGAATGAAATGCCTGAAAACGTCGAGCGCGAGAAGCCCGAGCGCGCTCCTCTCGCACGCGCCCCTGTAGGTGTTCCTCTTTTTCACCAGAAGTTTCAGAATCCCCGCGTCAATCACCGCAATGTCTCCCTCGAATTTTACGAACCCTTTCTTTGCGAGCTCCTGTTTCAACTCTTCGTAGCCTTCGAGAACGTCGGCCCTGACGCCTTGGGCGAGGCCCGCCTTCTTCAGCATCCCCTCGTATTCGGCAAGCTTCCCGTACCCCGAGCCGAATTTTCCGGCAAGCTCCTCTTCCGTAACGTCTGAAGCAAGGCATGCATAGGCAATCGAAAGGCAAATGCGGGCGCTCCTCTTCCCGACCAGCAGCCCCTCGGCCTCGTAAATCCTCGTTGCAACTATGCGCGCCTCCTTGCCGTAGATGCTCCTCACGCGCCCGGCCATGTCCTTTCTCGGCGAGCACTTGAGCGAGGCGGTCGTCCAGCCGTCCTTCCCCATGTACCTTATGGCATAATCGACTTTCTTTCCCGCCTCGCGCTCGCCCTCGAGCAGTTCCATGACTTTCTTGTAAGTGATTATTGCGTTGTCGCGCCTCTGCGCGAGCATGCCGACGTACTGCCCGCCGAGCGGGAGCCTCCCGGCCAGCGCCTCTCTTCCGAGCGGGAATACGTCCGCC
>JAPLWU010000011.1 GCA_026396425.1 Microcaldota archaeon
CAAACCAGCCATGTAATCCAAAACTTTTCGCTCGCCCCCCCACGTGGCAAATAGGTAAATATCCGGATATTTCGAGGGCTTGAGCTTGCCTATGAACTCCTCCATGGTTTTGCCGCATTTGTTCCCGTAATTCCCGCTCCCCAAAAAGAGGATGTCGCACTCGCCCGTGGCTTGTTCCGGCGTTTTGGCCTCGACGCCGAATTCCTGCGCAATCGCCCCGGCGATTTTCCTCGTTCTGCCGGTCATGGAATAGCAAACGACTTCGGTTTTCATCCAAATCCCCCCGCCTTAAACCATAAGCTAAAATTTTATCTCGCGGGCATTTTTAACGGCTTCCATGACGAGGTTTTTGACGTCCATTCTGTTTTCCGCCTCCTCGACCTCTTTTATTTTCGCCCTCGTGGAGGGCTTGTTCGGGACCGCATTGCAGCATCCCATCCCCTGGTTGGACTCGAAAGTTCCAATTTTCTTCGCAATTTTTTCGATTTCATCCTTATTCATTCCCACGAGTGGCCTTAGCAAAGGAATAGGGCTCGCGGTCCAGATGATTCTCAAATTCTGCCCGGTCTGGCTCGCCTTGCTCCCCAAAAACTCGCCCGTGATTATGGCTTCGGCGCCAACCTCTTTCGCCAATCCACCGGCGCACCTAACCATCATTCTTTTGCAGAGAATGCAGGCCAAATTCCCCGAATTGGGGACGATTTTGGCCAGAGCCGGGGAATGCTCGATTGAGTAAGCCCTCATTTCGTAGTCGGCAAGTTCAGCAAGTTTCGAAATTGCTTTCTTCGCCCTCTCGAAATTCCCCGCGTCCGAGAATTCGCCGAGCTTCATGTAGAGCGGGATTACCTCTACGCCTTTTCTCATCATCAAATAGGCCGCCACCGGCGAGTCGATTCCACCGGAAACGAGCGCAATTGCCTTCATCCTGTTTTTTGGCATGAATTTTGGCATGAAAATAATCTAAAAGCAAAACTAGAAATAGCTATGTCATCGCCTCCTTGAGAATCCCGATTTCATTCTCGTAATACCTGCAGGAATCCTCGACGAGCCGGGCCATCTTGGCTGCCTGCGGCCTGACCGTGTTTTCCGCAATTCCCGCCATCTCGTTTGAAAGCTCGCCCGGCTTCGCCACCAATCTCCTTTCGAGCCTCGCAATCGCGCGGTTCATGCCGGAAATCTCGTCGGCGAGACCGGAAACGCGGTTTGAAAGCTCGCCGTGCTTGTTGCTGCCGAACTCGATTCCCTTGAATCCATGCCCCCTGCCACTTTCGCATCTCTCCAGCCTTATCCTTGCCTCCTCGTGCTCGGCCGTCTTCTTCCTCAAACGCTCCCTAATTTCGGGCAGCTCCGAGGAGATTCTGCCCATTTCGGACAGCATATCGCCGAGAGCGGAAGTGTCGAAACGCGTCTTTACCGTGCCCAGCGCGTCTATCCTGTCGAGCTGCTCCTTTTTCGTGCAGTAGCAAAGCACCCGGTCCTGCTCGATTTCCCTAATCTCGCCGCGTATTGCCGAGAGCCGCCTTTCCAACTCCCTTCTCTCGAACATTATCTCCGGAACCCGGAGCATGACCTCCATCTCCTTTTCGATGACCCTTCGGGCGTCTTCGCCGTTCCCCGCGCGGCTTATGAATTTCGACGTCATTGACCGCACCATCGACCTCACCATGTCCTTGGCCGCTTCACAACCCCTCCCGCCATCGGCTTTAGCCTTAACGAGCATGCCTGCCGAGGCCGTTTCAAGCGTCCACCTGCTGAGGCGGACTTTTATTGTATGCGTGCGTTTACGAGGGAAAAACGGAAACCCCCTGGTACGCGTGACAAATGAAATAGTTCGGCCCCCATCGGGGAACCTCTCCTGCATTTCCCGCTCAAGCGCCCTCATACGCGCGTTTATATTCTCCGATTCCTTCCTTAGCACGCCTATTTTCTCCTCGGGCCCGGCAACCGCCTCCTTGATTATCCCAAGTGCATGCGCCTGTACAACCCCGAGCTTCGCAATGTGCGCCCTGAACTCTTCCGTCCTGCTCCCGCCATTTTCCGCACTTACCGGCTGCGCGAGAATTCTGTCCATCCCCTCATTCCATTCGCGGATTATTGGCATGACTCTCGCCACCAGCCCCAAAAGTTTTTTCCTGAGCATGTCGATGTCCGAAGCATTTACCTGCCTCCGTGCAGGCGTTCCATTCCTGCTTTCTTCGAGCAGCTCGCGCCCCTTCGCATCCAGCCTCTCCCGAAGCTCTGTTAGTTTGACAACTACCGGACTCGGATTTGTAGGCATGTGACGATTGATGAAATTCATGACCGCACCCCCCAACTAACTGCGTTCGCTCAGTCAGAACAAGCACTATATTAGCGTCTTCCCAATATTTAAATCCACTGTTTAAATCCATTGCCAGGTGCAATGACTATACCCGTGGGTGCATCTCACCCCTACTCCCTCCTCCCCGGACGTGGCGGTAAAAGTCCTGCAGGGGATGGAGCATTTTCTCGATTCCAAGGATTTCCAGGTCATCCGCGCGCCATTCGGCTGGTACAAATCTTTTGATGTGAAGTGCAAGGGCCATCCGCTCAGCGAGCTCTCGCGTGAAATCCACTCCGGAGGCGAAGTCAAAAAAGAAGCCCGCGAGATAGGGGCAGGCAAAACTTACGAAAGAAGCGTTACCGAATCGACTATGGTTTCGGATTCCGTTTCGGCTTCGCTCAAGGCCGAGGACAAGACCGTAAAGGAGTATTTCATTCTCACTGAAGATGGAACATTAACGCCAACTTCATCCTTCAACTACTCGAAAAACCCAAACCTCAAAAAATTCGTCGAGTACGAGACGAAAAAGGTGCGCGCATACGCGCAGGAGCCGCCCCACATCAAAATCATGAAGGAGCACGCTCTCGTCGATTTCGAGCCGGGCTCCGACTCGGGCAACTTCCGCTGGTATCCAAAGGGAAGGCTCATGAAGAGGATTCTCGAGCGCGATATAACCGACTACTGCGTGAATTACGGCGCGATGGAAGTCGAAACGCCCGTCATGTACGATTTCGAGCATCCTTCTTTGAAGAAATACATGAACCGCTTCCCGGCCCGCCAGTACGTGGTGAAATCCGACGACAAGGAATTCTTCCTGCGCTTCGCGGCTTGTTTTGGGCAGTTCCTGATGGCCCACGACATGGTCATTTCCTACAAAAATCTTCCCCTGCGGATGTTCGAGCTCACGCGCTACTCCTTCAGGCGCGAGCAGTCCGGGGAATTGGCCGGCCTGAAAAGGCTGCGCGCCTTCACAATGCCCGATATGCACACTATTTGCAGGGATTTGGAGCAGGCGCGGGGCGAGTTCGGCAGCCAGCTGGAAATGGCGGACAAATGGCTCAAATCCCTCGGTTTGGAGTACGAGACGAGCTTCCGCGTGCTAAAGGACTTCTTCGAGGAGAACAGGGAGTGGTACGTTGGCCTGGTGAAGAAGCTCGGCAAGCCCGTCATGATTGAGATTTTCGACCAGCGCTACGCCTACTTCATCACGAAATTCGAATTCAATTTTGTCGATTTCATGGATAAGGCCAGCGCCCTATCCACCGTGCAAATCGACGTGGAAAACGCCGAAACCTACGATATCAATTTCGTTGACGAGGATGGGTCGAAGAAGAAGCCCCCAATCCTGCACGCCTCGATAAGCGGAAGCCTTGAGAGAGTGGTTTACGCCTTGCTTGAGAAATGCGCCCTCGAAATGAAAGAAGGCAAAAAAACAATGCTCCCCCTCTACCTTTCCCCCACGCACGTCCGAATAGTTCCTGTTTCCGACGCGCAAATCCCGAAATGCGAGGAGTATCTGAGCGAGCTACTGGCCTCTTCCTGCGTTCGCGCCGATTTGGATGACAGGAAAGAAACGCTTCAGAAGAAGGTGCGCGAGGCGGAAAAGGACTGGGTTCCCTACATTGCAGTAGTCGGCGACAGGGAAATTGCCAGCGGAAAATTGGCGGTGCGAGTTCGTTCAACCGGAGAGCAGAAGCCTATGTCTGCCTCCGAACTCGCTGAAGAAATCCGCAAACAATGCGAGGGGAAGCCTTTCGAAAAATTATCGCTGCCGGACCATATCAGCAAAAGGCCGATAATCTAGAGGTGGTTTTGATGGGTGAAAAGGCTCGGTCGAAGGAGCTTAGGGAAGTCTCGTTCTTTGGCGGAGAAAAAAAGGGCAGGCTGGCGGCAGTTGTCGTAATAACCGCGCTTGTCTTCATCTTCATTTTGATGGTTTTACAAAACAATGCGTTAATACTCCTCGTGGGGATTTTGCTGTTCGCAGTCTCTCCCTTCTTTTTGTATCTCGCGGGAACGTTTTCTAACGATGACGGGCTTCGCGTTTTTGGCCAGCTGGTAAGGGCAAAAAGGCTCTTTTGGTCATGGTTCATCCTGTCAATCATAGTCGGGGGGATTACGCTTATGTTCATGGGACTTCTTTATCTCGGAGTTTACAAGCCAAACATCTACCTCTACCCCGAGAAGACGATGACGGTGAAAGTCTCCCTGGAACTTCCGAAAGGCTATCTGACCGTGACCGACCCCAAGATTTCGGGTTCTGGCTGGGAGGTCACCGCCCATCCAAGCGGAGAGCTTGATTTAGGTGGAGCTACTTACCCGTACCTTTTCTATGAGGCGAAAACCCTGCCGGGCTTCGACCTTGGGAGGGCATGGGTGGTCAAGGACGATGAGCTTGGGGCGTGGTTTGATGAAATGCTACCCAAGATGGGTTTGAACGCGAAGGAAACCAAGGACTTCACCGAATATTGGAACACGAATCTCCCGAAGGCCGATTACTACAGGATAAGTCTGCTGAGCAGAGAGGACCTTAACGAAGTAGTGAGGCTTAAGGTCGAGCCAAAGCCGGACACGGTCATACGCGTCATGCTCGTCGTTGAAGGGCTTGACGGACCTGTGGATGCGGTCAAGCCGGTGATTGCAACTCCCGAAAGGAATGGCTTCACCGTGGTCGAGTGGGGCGTAATCCTCAAATAGTTACCCGCATTCGCGGAGTAGCGTTCCCGGCCATTTGGGAAAAAGGCCAATAATATAAACCCCTTCTTACTAATTATGACTCAAGCCGGGGTGGCGGAATCCGGCAACGCGCCAGAACCCCAGTCCGATGGGGTGGCGAAACTCGAGATCTTGGATTCCGTCGAGACATCTGGTTCCACTCTGTGGAGTTAGGGTTCAAAATGAAATCCCTTTTCTTTGCGAAAGAAAAGGTCTTTCAATGTCCCAAAAGAAAAAACGCGTCCTCGCGTTTCGAAACGCGGGACCCGAAATTTGGGGCTTGAAAATCCCTACCCCGGCGCGCTTTTTCCCTAAGTAGCTAAGGCCAGGGGTCCGGGGCATCGGCAGGGCATATGATCATCTGATGGTCGTGGTCATCAAAATAAGCCCACATCAGCCGCTCGCTGCCGTCCGTGTTTGTTTTCGAATCCTTGTCTCCCTGCCCGGGGTGATACCATTGGGACCGCGAACCGTCGAACCACACAATCCTGTATTGGTATATCTCGGGATGGGTTGAGGCATTGAGGCTCAGGCGGCTCCAATAGTCGTATCCGTTTAAGTCCCACTGGGCGCTACTTTCGATTAGCCTGCCAGGATTCCCGTCAGGGCAGGTAACGTTTTGTATTTCCGAATCCACTCCAACCTTCTTAAGGTAAATAAAAACCTGCTCGTCAAACCCTCCGAGGCTTTGGCCCCCAATAAAGTAACCTGCCTTGTTTGCCTCAAACCTTCCCCGGGTAACATTGTAAAATTCCGCCTCCCCTCGGCTGTCAGTTGTGTTACTGGCAGTAAGCCAGTCCGCCTCGTAAATTCTTTGGTCCCTGCTGTAAAGATCCACCTTCGCCCCTTCGAGCGGGCTATTCGAGTAGGAATACGTGTCCATGGTCTCGTAGACTTTTACTGTGACCGTTCTGGGCTCTATTTTTACTAGATAAACACTAGCTTCCGTTTGCTGCGCGGAAAGGAATTCCGTTTCGTATTCTTGGCCAAAGTCCGATTCATAACCCTCCCTCGTAACTGCGACCGTAACCGAGTCGCTTATGTTGTAGAAAAAAATCTCCCCGTTTGAATCCGTATTGCCCGAAGCAAGCGCTTCGTCCCCCTCGAATGGCTCTTTCCCGTATTCATAAATTCCAACGATTGCACCTTCAATCGGCCGTTCCTCGCCGTAGTAACTGTCCGAATCTTCGTATACGCTTACCTTGATCTCCCTCGGGACTATTTTCATGAAGTAATACTCCGTCGTCATGTACTGGTCTACGTAAACCGTCTGATTGCCAGAGCTATAGGAGTATTCGGGCTTGTATCCCTCCTTGCTGAGCGCTATCTTTGCCCCTTCCAGTGGCACGTTATTGAAGGTGACTTTTCCGAAATCGTCAGTATACTTCGTTTCCATGAGCACGTCCTTCTGGTAAGCGTACGAGCCATAATACCCCTCGTCGCCCTGGGTACTTTCCGTGACATAAAGCTCCGCCTTTACGCCGGAAAGTGGCGAGCCCTGCTGGCCAGTCTCGTAATAGTATGTGTAATCCCCATTTTCAACCGCTTCGTATACATTTAGCGTAACATCGATATCTGTCCTCCATTCCCGATCATTGGCGCCAATGTCAATCGAGAAAATCGCGTTTTCGAGTTTTTGGCCCGCGTTTTGTACGGCTTTTTTGCCTCCTTCTACGAAGGCGATTCCGACCGCCATCTCATTGCCTTCCCCTATCCTTTCGAGGCTTATCGTCTTAAAAAGAAGCGTGGAATTCATTCTGCATGCCGACTTGGAATCTTTCTCTATAACCCCCATATCCTGCCCATAACCCGAATAGCAAATGTTATTGTCCGCGAGCGCCCCCGTTCCCAGTATCCCAAAACTGCTGGCATCCGCCAACCCAACGGCGATGGCATACGTGGCATCCTCGTCAGAGTATGCCCTCAGGGCAAGGCTCGAATTGCCGCCGGCCATTCTTATCTCTCCGATAAACTCCCCAACCGAAGGAATCTTGCCGCTCCATTCCGAGCTCTTTTCCAAAAGTGCTAGCGCATTTTTGTGCTCGAATTCTCCTCGCATTATACCCAGGCAGGTCATTTTTATTCCGCGATAATAATAAGCGCTGGATGTCATTATGAACCCGATTCCTGCGTCCTCTTTCCACAGGCACGAGGGACTTTCCCTTTGTAAATCGGAAGTTGAATAAACCGCATAAACAGTCCTGCCCTTTATGTTCTCTTCCTCGAATAAAAGCTCCCTTTCCTCGTAACCATAAGTATCGTATGTGGGAAGCGAATCCAAAAAGTCCTCAATGCTTTCCGCTGTCCCTATCAGTCCGACCGTAACCGTGTTCTGGCTACCCGAACTGAATGCGGGTATCAAACTATCCCCGCTACCCCGGCCATCCCCGTATTGGTCGTCATAAGTGGCGAGAATAATGTCGAGCGTTTGTATTTTCTTTAGGGTAGAACCGAGCATTAAGGAACCAAGTGCCCCGCCGACGCTCTCTCTTATCTTTTCCATACCTTTTTCATTCGCGGTTATGTAAGTTATGCCGCTCATATCCTTGTCGGGCAGATAAGAAGCGAGATATTCGGCCCTGGTGCCACTCTGCCCCCGCATGAGGTAGTCAACCGCAAATACTCCGTAAATAATTACCGCCAAAACTAAAAGACTCAGGAAATATTTGATTATGTTCTCCATACGAACCACCCCCGATGCCGCTGAATATTCATTACCTAGAGGGATATAAACATTAGCAGAGGTGCTGATATCCCCGGCGCTTTGTTTTTATCCTGACCTCCTGCCGGTTTGTCTATAATCCCTTTGAAATTCCGATAGACAGCACCGGTTTATTGGTGTTGAGGTTGTCCACGCCGATTGTCGCGCTTACCCCGCTCGTGACGTATTTGCTGAGTCCAACAGCCAACGAGGCCTGTCTGTGGAGTTCATCGGTCAGCTCGGCCGCAAGATACGTTGCCTTCTTTGGGTCCCCAACCGAAGCCGTTAGGCCGCCTATGAATCGCGGGTCGTTCCCCATATATCCTCCAAATCGCGCCTGCAAGTTCAACTCATGGTTTTTAGGCAAGTTAAGGAGCTTTTTCTCGTAGCCCACTTCAAGCCCGAGTCTCATTCTCCTGTCGGAGCGGCCCGTAACAACTGTTTTCGATTTTTCTTCCACTGGCGGCTCGTCGAAGTGCCCCCACGCATAGCGCTGAGCCAGAATCTTGACCTTTTCGGTTTCTTTGTTTGTGTCAACCTGGAAGAGGCCGTGAACGCCGAAATTCCCTAGCACTTTCTCCACACCGAATTTCATGGTATAGGGCTTTGACTCGGTCTCCGTGGATTTTCTTTTGGTTATCCTCAGGAGGTCGTGGCACATCGGTGCAAGTCCAGGCCTTAAAACATCGCCAGGGATGGGTTCGCCGGGACTTACATTCTCCTCGGTTACAGATGTAGGACCGCGTATATCGGCTTGGACTTTCTGATGGAAGTAATATTTGACATACACCCTCATCGGCTCTTTTTCCGGCTTCTTCTGGGGTACGGTCGGTTTTACAACCTCGAAAGGACACTTGTCTGGGCAGTCAAGATTCTCGCCACGAACCGGTCCCTCGAATCTCGCTTCGACAACGTATTCTCCTTTTTTAAGGTCATTCAATACCCCTTTAGGAATCGAAGTCGAAAAGCACCCGTCCCTGTCAGTTTTGCATTCATCGGAAAATACAGGTTTGTAGATTACGCCCTTCGGGCTTTCGGAACCCTTCTTGAACAAGGTAATGGTAATTGGTCTCCTGACGCTCCTCTCGGCCGCAATTTCTTTTTCCGTCTGGGCGTCCTGGGTTATAAGAAGGGCTCCGTTAACTTCCATGTCCCTGGGGGCCTTGCCCTCAATAAAACTATTCAATGGGTCGCAAGTAAGTGCGACTATGCAGTTCAATTGTTCGTTTAACAGGTAGTAAGCCGGAGTTCTTTGATGCCTGTAGGGCGTGAACATTGCTTCCCCGATTGCAAAGTTGCCGGCCGCTTTCTCCCTGGCGATATCTGCGTCACTCATGCTCCGTTTCTTCAGTCCTTCCGTATCATCACTTGAAGAAAATGCCTCGTTTTCCCACTTCTTTGCGGTTTCGATGAAATCCTTAACAGAAATGCCCTGGCAGGTGCATAAAGTCGTCAAGTACAGAATCGCAGTTGCAGCTACATCCCCTCCCCTAAGCGCCCGTATGCTCTCGCTCTCGTAAAGCTTGTCCAGCAGCCTGTCCCCGCACTGAAGGCTCCCTTTTTCAGTTATAACTTCCCCGTAAATCGGCATAACTCTCGCATTTGCCACAATCTCCTGGCCTGTTTTGCCAAACGTTTCCTTTATCGTTCTTATTACCTCCTCAGGAGGCCTATTGAATGAGATGCCAACCCCTCTCAGTTGTGAGAGCACACCCTCGGAAAAATCCACGTAACTCTTATCATCGGCTCTTAGGACTCCGGAATTTCTCC
>JAPLWU010000116.1 GCA_026396425.1 Microcaldota archaeon
ATAGCAGAATGAGAAATTGCTAATTCTGGTCAGCGCGCTCAAACGTCAATTCCTTCCAGTTGCGGCTAAGGCAGTTGAAATGCGCCGTAAGATATATAAACAATGGACAAGCAAAGGATATCATGTCTTCTACGGCTGATAAAAATTTCGAGTTTTACCTTTCGCTCGATTTGGAAAAATATGCCGGCAAATGGATTGCTATCCTGGATAATAAGGTGATAGCAATCGGCGAAGATTTTAGGGAGGTCTTCAACAAGACGAAGAAAGATTACCCGAACAAGATGCCATTATTTGACAGAGTTTCCGAAACCGCTCATCATTTTTTAAAGTGAAACGATGGCCAAGCTGGTTTTTCATTTTACGAAAAGGCGGTTGGAGGATGGCACCAGTCTTATGGAACCTAAAATACCGATAGTTTTCACTGGAAGCGGCGCGGCAATTGAAGCAATGGCAACACTGGATAGTGGTTCGACCATCTCTTATCTTCCGCTGGACCTTGCCGAAATCCTGGGTTTCGACAAGAATAGGGCAGACGGGATTACAATCGCCAAGGGGATAGGAGGCGAAGAAAAAGCTTCACAATTTTTCGTTAATCTGAAGATTGCGAGAAAGAACCAGAGCGTGAGACTGAACAACATGCCGGTTTTGGTCTTCATGGACCCGGGAGTGAAATATTGCATAATAGGATTGGAACCGTTTTTCAAAAAATTCGATGTTTATTTCAAGATGTCGGATGACCGGATTGAGATAAGAGACCGGCAATAGGCGCGGCTGCGGCAGCTGAGTCTGACTGCCGGCTTTAAATACCTCGAAATGCATATAATAATGCTTATTCTGAACTTTGAAAATCGCGAGGGTTGACGATGAACACACTCAGGGCAGGCCACAAAATGGGGCGGGCGCCCAAATTTCCACGGGAGCTAGCCGAGGACAGGAAAGTGGCGCCCATCGGCTTTCAGATAAAACGGTATAGTCCGGCAAGGGATTGCGCGATGGCAAAGGACCTGAACAGGATTGCAGTCCTCAATTCGTCTTGGGGCAAGGCATGGCGCGAGGATTGGAATATCGCAATTGACTATATAAGGCGGGCTTATTTGGCCAATAGAGGAGAGTTCCTCGTAGTTTATCACGGCGAAAAAATGGTCGGCATGGGCGGGTTTCAAAAGGTCGACGGGCAGACCGCGATAATAAAGAAAATCCGCACGCATCCCGAGCATAGGCGGGAGGGCATAGCCTCGCTCCTTATGAAAAAGCTCGAGGAAAAGGCCAGAGAGTTCGGTTATGCCAAGTTAAGAGCCGGAGTTGAGGAGAACAATGCACCGATGCAGGAGTTATGCAGAAAACTCGGATTCGGGCTGAAAGGGAAGGAATGCGAGTATGAGCAGGATGGCTTACATTTCGTATTATTCGAAAAGAGCCTGTAACCAAATAGTTTTAGAATTTCCAACAAAGTTTTGGAGAAAGGATTGAAATGATCGTAATGGGCAGACCGATTCTGGAGAACAGGCACCTAATTCTGTAATTCCAAAAACCTTTTATCTTTTCCAAGAATATCTTAGTCGGAGCGGTTGGAACCATGGAAATTAGAAAGGCAACTGAAAAGGACATTCCGGGGATGATTGGATTGTGGGTTTGCCTCATAGGCAATCCGCGCTTTAACCCATATTTGAAGAGATATGGGCTCAAGAAAAATTGCGTCCAGTTGTACCGGAAATTCCTGAAATCGAGAATTCGCGCGAGAAATGCCGCTGTTTTCGTTGCCGAAGCGAAAGGCGAGCTTGTGGGCGAGATAATCGTCAGCATAGAGAAGCACCCGCCAGTTTACGTAATTGATCGCGAGGGCTCGGTGAATGAGCTGTTCGTGAAAGCAGGCTACAGGGGCAAGGGAATCGGAACTAAGCTGCTCACAAAAGCGCTCGAGTGGTGCAAGGCCAGAAAGCTAAGGGAGTTCGGCCTAACCGTGCATGTCTGCAACAAGAAGGCGCGGTCGGTTTACAGGAAATTCGGGCTGGAAGAGGTCAGTTTGAAGATGGACAAAATAATAGCTTATAAGTAAACCGATTTTCGAAAGGTATTAATACGACAAATGCGTAGTAATATGCGGGTGGTATCGATGGATGGAAAGGAAGCTCCGGTTCCGGTGGTTGACCAGGTTGGCTTGAGGGACATGCTAGTTAACGTTTTCAACCCGGCCGAACATCGCGACAGGATAACGATGACGATTTCTTCCGAGGCGATTGCGCCGATTGTCCATAAGAGGGCGGTGGACAAGGAGATTAAAGAAAATAAAATGGAGATAGCGAAATACGAAGGTTATATTCGTAAGCAAGAAGTGGAAGGAGTGAAAGAGATACCGGGTCCGGGGTACTCGACTAAAGAACTCCCCTCGCTTGATGAATGCAAGCAGGGAATAGCGAACCTTGAGCAGAGGAACAAAGACATATTGAGCGGCAAGGAGATGCCCAAGAACACCAAAGAGTATCAGGTGGTATTTAGGAACGAGACGAGCGGAACCCAGGTCAGGGCCATAATAAGCCGCAAGGACCTCGGGGATTTCATGAGGGGCAAGGCCATAAAGGACTTTGGGGAACTTAACCCTTTGAATCTTCGCGATGTTGTGGATACTTGGAAAACCCCGGCGCGGGAGTTCTTTCAGGGGAAACTCTGGCTTGAACCAGGCAGTGTCTTGCCAAAAAGAAGTAACATTAAACCCTGGGTAATCGAGTGGGCCGTAAACATCCAGGGCAAAGAGAAGAGGCTTGACTTCTTGGCTGACAACAATCCCAAGACGAGCAGGGTAGCCGGAGTCATTATCCCAAAAAAGACCGATGATAGGCGCGCTGTCAGGACATTCTAGTAGGGGAATTTTTCTTTCTTTTTCATCTCATCTTAGTAAACCTCTTGGTGAAAGGTTAATATACGACTTAAGCGCTAAAATAGATGGGTGGTTTGATGGCAGCGAAAGCGGCTGAATTGTTACACGGGAGCAAGGCGGCAAAACCTGAAGGGGCGATTAGGCAGGGCCAGGCGAGGAGTATAACTGAGGGCCTGCAGACGACAGCAGTACCGAGGATTTATAAGATGCTAGACGAAATTGTGAGGGAGAGAGATATGTTCAAGCACAGAGGAGAAAATGTCAGATTAGCAGACATACGGGTGGATATGAGACGATTAAAGCGTTTTTGCGATTCTGACGAACAAAAATTGGAACTGTTAAAATTTGCCTTAACGAAAGATTCTGACGGGGTGGGGCATATGCGCCATATTACTTTGGATGTTGCTGGGATAGTTTGGGATAAGGGTACTCATCCCGGTGATATGCGCCCTTGCATGAAAACTTTAGGGGTGTATAATACTCTTCGGGACGTGGCATCCGTTCTTCATGTTGCGGCTGCTGCCGTACCCGGTCAATTTGAGAATCGCGTGTCCGATGGCCACGATGGTTCCCGAGCATACGACGAAGTCGCCAAGAGCATAAGAGAACGGCATGGCGAGAAATGGGCATGGGTTCCGACTGACATCAGGGAATCCATTGCAGAAAAAGCGGCGCTTAAAATGCTTGATTCGGGATAGATACATACTACCCGCCATATACCATCTCAGTAAACATCTGTAACAGGTTTACCATATCAGCACGTAAGTTATGAGCCAAAATCCGCAAATCCGCTTTTTCTGGCCACTTTTAGCATTCAAGCAGGCCTTCACTATCGTTTTTCGCCAATCAATACCGCGATGGTGAACCATATGGCCAAAACCGGGTTCGTGGGTTGCGGGCAGGTTTACCAATAAGGTAATTGTTCTCCTAGTCTGGTTTACTTATGCGCGGTTTATTGAGGAATTGGGTTATTTTGCAACCGGCACAAATTCGCGCATCGAGTTTAGCAGGTTCTTGGCTTTTCCCGCCGCGTAGTCCGTAAATGAGATAGCCAGAAAGGATAAAAGAGCCAACGCTGCTGCGCTGATTCCCACTTCGATAGCAGTTGAAGGAAAGGTTATGGTTGTGGTAGTTGAAGACGATTCCATGAAGGGTGACAGGAAAACTCCCTCGGTGTAGAATGCGGCGACCATGAAGGCAGCAAAGGAAACTCCCGCGACGCCTTTGGAAATCGCATTGAAAACGTTGGTCGTTTTCGCGAGCCTGCCTGTAGCCTTGAGAAGTGATTGGCGTTCCTGCATTTCAAGTGTGCCAATGACCGTGCTGACTTTTTTTGAAGCGGAAATTGGACACACGATTGGAGGCGCCGGCTGCTTGTTTACAAGTTCCCTGCCATGCCCGAGCAATGCGGATTCAAACACCGCTCTTCTTGAAGGTTCGAGAACGCGGGAAACCATGGCAACCTGATGGCGGCTGAAAGCGTTTGGGCCTACGTTTACACGATGAGAGCCGTAAGCGCCAATTCTTGCAGAAGCGTGCATGCAATCCACCCCACCCAAACTATTTGCTTAAGAACAACGCAGTATTTATGGCTTGGAAAATTTATAAGTATTGCTCACTCTCGGATCTACCAGTTTTACCGTATCGGTTTTTCACAAACGGCCAGCAGGTAAATGGGCTCGCCTTTGATTCCCCTTATCGGAACGACTTTTGAATCCCCGTGGAATGCCTCTGAAAGCCATGCGTAAAACCTGTAGGGCACGAGCTTCCGCGCGAAATCGAGCATCCCGAGCTTAAGCAGGAGCTTTCTCACATCCGAGATTACTTTCGAGAAGCCGCGCACCTGGCCGTGGACGAAGAGCCGAACCGAGCCGAAATGTTTCCAGAGCATCGTGGTGAACTCCGTATAGCCGAGCGAAGCGATGCCGCCATTCGCGCCATTGGGGTATACCTCCACGTTTGGCAGCGAGAGTATGAGTTTCCCGTCGTTTCTGAGAATGCGGGCGGCTTCGCTTATCGAATTCTCGTGCGAGCGCGGGTTCACGAGGCCGTTGAGCAATACGTAAGCATCGACCGAGCCGTCTCGTAACGGCATCTGCTTGTCGCTCATTTCAACGAATATGACCGGCCCCTCGTTCAGCGGGCTGCGAGAGAGATATTCCCTTCTTATCCGCGTTAGCCCGACGTTTATCAGGCCTCCGACAACGAGTTGGCATTTTGCTTTGAGAGCTAGCCCTCTGACGAGCGAGCCATGCGCATGTCCATAGACGGCAATGTCGCGCGGATTAGAAGGCAAAAGGTCGACCATTGCCTCGTAATAAGGGAATCTCAGCCTTTCGCGAAGCCGCTCTATAAGCCTCGCCTTATCCGGTTTGACAGGGATTATGCTAGTGAATTTCAAGCTCGACATATAAAGGATTATTTATGCCAGATGAGGTTTATAAACGAATTGGAAAGAGAGTTTTGGAAAAACTAAAAGAGTTTTAGAGGTCCTTGAAATGGTAGTTACAGATGGATATTGGACTTTACGGTTACTGATTTGGCATCCCCAAAGCAACCTTCGAAGTTTTAAATAGTTTTGCATCTTAATTCCCTTCAGCGAAGCGGAAGTTCAAGAAGTGAAAGCATGTGCGGAATAGTGGGCTACATAGGCGAAAAGCAGGCAGCCGCCGTTATTTACGAGTGCCTCGGCTATCTGGACTACAGGGGCTACGATTCGGCGGGAATCGCCACTGTTGAAAACGAGAAGCTGCACCTCAAGAAGGATGCGGGAAGGCTCCACGACATAGAAAAGAAGATGTCTATTTCCAAACTGCCAGGAACGATGGGCATGGGGCACACGAGGTGGGCGACCCATGGCGTCCCGAACATGGTCAACGCCCATCCGCACACCGATTCGAAAAATGAATTCTGCCTTGTGCACAACGGAGTGATTGAAAACTTCAGAAAGCTGAAGGAAGAGGTCGAAAGCGCGGGAATAACGCCGGTTTCCGATACGGACAGCGAGTTAATTGTCCACGTAATCCAAAACGAATATTCGAAATGCAAGAATGCCGAAGAGGCCGTTCGAAGAACTATTGCGAAACTCCAGGGCTCTTTCGCCCTCGTAATCATGCATATCAGCGAGAGAAAACTATTTCTGGCGAGGAACGGCTCGCCCCTCGTAATCGGCTTCGGGAACGGCGAGATGTTCTGCGCCTCGGATGTTCCTGCGCTTTTGCATCACACGAAGAGATTCACCTACCTTGAGGAGAACGATTTCGCGGTGCTTACGAAAGAGGGAATTCGCATTGAAAATAAGGGAAAGCAGGTCGAGAGAAAGCCCGTGGAAATAAAATGGACCGCGGAAATGGCGAGAAAAGAGGGCTACAAGCACTTCACGCTCAAGGAGATAAACGAGCAGCCCGAAGCCCTACGCGAAACGTGCGAGCAGGATTTGGGGGGAGTTGTCGCATTCGCGAAAAAATTCAGGAGGATTCACATCGTGGCTTGCGGAACTTCTTATCATGCGGGCCTGACTTTCAAATACCTCGTGCAGAAGCATGCGAAGATTCCTTGCGAGGTTACGGTGGCATCCGAATATTCGTACGCCGAAATTGTAGATAAGGATGAGCTCATACTAGCCATAAGCCAGTCTGGCGAGACCGCGGACACTCTTTCAGCAGTCAGGAGGGCGAAGGGGAAGGGGATGAAAATTCTCGCCCTTACGAACGTTGTCGGGAGTTCGCTCAACAGGGAGGCGGACATGGCATTCTACACGCACGCCGGCCCTGAAATCTCCGTCGTTGCGACCAAGACTTTCACCTCGCAGGTTGCGGCCCTTGCAATGCTCGCGTTCGGGCTTTCGGGCGAGAAAAAAATGGAGGAGGAAGTGAGGAAAGCCCCGGAGTTCGTGAAGAAAATACTGGAAAAACAGGGCGAGATGGAAAAACTTGCGGAAAAGCTCATGGGAAAGGAGGATTTCTTCTTCATAGGCCGCGCGCTCGCATATCCGACTGCCATGGAGGGGGCGTTGAAGTTGAAGGAGATTACCTATTTGCATGCCGAAGCATACCCGGCAGGCGAGCTCAAGCACGGGCCGCTGAGCCTGCTCGAGAAGGGAGTTCCCATAATTGCGGTTGCACCAAGCGGAGAGACCGCGAGCAAGATGATTGGCAACATCGGGGAGTGCAAGGCAAGGAGCGCGACCATTCTCGCGCTTTCTGACGATGATGAGGTCCTGGCCGAGGCGGACATTCCCATCAAAATGCCGCCCGTTCCGGAGCCGCTCGTCCCGATTGTTTATGTCGTCCCGCTCCAGCTCCTCGCCTACCATCTCGCGGTTTTGATGAAGCTCGACCCTGACAAGCCGAGGAATCTGGCAAAGAGCGTGACCGTGGAGTAGGGAGTAGGCGAATGGAGAAACTAAGAGGTGTTGGAATGAAGGAATCCCTGAGGATAATCAAAACGTTTGTTTGCAAGTGCGGCGAGACCTACGGCCTCGAGATTTCGACCGACATTAACGTCCGCTACCTCGCGCTCGAGGGCGAGTGCGGGAAGTGCGGAGAAAAATTGAGCATAACGCAGGATTCGGTTCTCAAAAACAGGAATATTGATAGTGACACGCTGGGCGAGGCGCTCGGCGAGTCGGGCCATGGCGAGTCAGGTTACGGAAGCGGAAGTTCCGAATCGGGCGGGCTCGAGGCGCTCGAGGAGGAGGGCAACGTCATGCGCCAGATGGACATATTCGACGAGGGGGTTTAGCTTTCCCGCACCGTCTTATACTTTCTCGTTTTCCATGCAAGGAAGAGCGCGAGCAGGGGCGACTACGGCCACGAAGACGCCTCGAAGTGGATGGACGGGATTAGGAGAGTTGTGAGATTGAAGAGATTCGATTCGGGTTATGCCTGAGTTCGCTACTTCTTCTTGTAGCGGAAAATCTTCTCGTATTGCTCGTGATTTATCAGGTCCAGAACGAAGCTTATTACTTCAACTTCGTTCGCGTGAAGCGTGTAAATCATCCTCCAGCCGGAGAAAAGGTTGAGCTTCCACAGATTATTGGCGCCGTATTCCACTATGTATTTGGCAGGAATGAGTCTTCTTGGTATCTGAACGCCCGCCTGCGGGTTTAGCTTGAGGAGCTCTATTTTCGCGTTTATCGAGCGGAGGAGTTTCTCGTGGTCGGATTTCGTTGAGCCTTTGCTCTTCTCATCGGCAACTTTCTTTGAAAGAAGCTCAAATTCGGAGTAGGCCTCCTCGCTAAATTTGACCGTAAAGCGCTTCTTGGGTCTGTCGTACAAACTGCCCACCTACATGTCGATTGCCCTTCCGAGGGCCCTGCCAAGCCGCTCGTCTGGGTTGAATGTCCAGACAATCCCCTTTCTGCCGTCGTAGATTTTTCCACTGCGCTCCAGATAGTCGAGTATTACGTTAAGTGTCTGGTGCATTATCTGCTTCGGCAGCTTCCTTTTAAGCTGCTCGCGCGTCATCGCCATCTGGGATTTCGAAAGTATGTCTTCTACCATAAGAACCGTCTTGAGATTCGGGTAATGGACTACCTCGGTCAACGCCTGAACGGAGTTCATAAACATCGCCTGAATTGGTTATGTTTGTATATATTTATATACCTATTTGTATATTATTATATAAAACTGGCTAAGCCCTTACCCTTCTCCCGCTTTCATCCAGTTTCGTTTTCCCGAAATCGGGCATTTTCGCAACCTGCTTTTCGTCGAAAACAGGCCCGTCCTTGCAGGCGAGAAAACCATTGATTGCGCAGGAACCGCAGATTCCGATTCCGCATTTCATGTAGCGGTCGAGGCTTATTTGGAAGGGAATTTTTCTCTTTCCGCAAATCTCGGCTAGCTTTACGAGCATCGCCTCCGGGCCGCAGCCGTAAACGCACGAAACTGCGCTTTTCGAAAGCAATTTTTCGAGCAAATCGGTGGCAAAACCTTTAGCGCCCGAAGAGCCGTCATTCGTACAGAAAACCGTTGCTGGAATTTTTTTGGGAGGCAGTTCGTTCTTCGTTTTTGCGCCTGCAATGAGCGTGAATTTTATTTTCCTCTTTTTCATTTCTTCGGCGAGAAATGTGAGGGGCGCGATGCCGTAGCCGCCTGCAATCAAGATTGCGGGTTTGCCCTTAATCTTAAAACCTTTGCCGAACGGCCCGCGAAGCCAGATGAAATCGCCCTTTTTCAACTGGTGGACTGCCGAGCTGAAGGGCCCGACTTTGGCAATCGTGAGGCGAAGAGGAGCGAGGCCGGCGACTCCGATGGGCTTTTCACCGATGCCGGGAAGCCACGCCATCACGAACTGGCCCGGCGAAGGCCTGGTTGGAAGTTGTCCTGCGAGAAGGAGGGTGCGGGTTTTTGCATTGTCTTTGGATATTTTCGTTATTTCAAATGGAATGGGAAGCATTCAATCAACCAGTTTTATTTCGGAAATTTTCGAGTAGCCTTGCTTTTTCATCAAATTTTCGAGTTCTTGATTTATTTTCGAGAAGACTTCCGGCCCTTGGGAGTAGACCGCCGTGCCCACTCCGACTGCTCGCGCGCCGCACATGAGCATTTCAAGGGCATCTTTTCCGTTCTCGATTCCGCCTGTGCCAATCACGGGAATTTTGACCGCTCTGGAGATTTGGTAGACGCAGCGAAGAGCAATTGGCCTGATGAGTTTTCCGCTTATTCCCCCTGTTTTGTTGCTGAGAATGGGCCTGCGGGCCTGAATGTCGATTGCCATGCCGGGCCCGACGGTATTGATTGCGCAGATGGCGTCCGCGCCCGCGTCCTCGACTGCGCGCGCAATCGAAACGATGTCGGGAACGTTGGGGGAAAGCTTTACGATGAGGGGAAGTTTGGTCGAGGAGCGCGCGAGCTGCGTTGCTTTGGCCGCAGTTTCGAAGCTGCAGGAGAATGGCATCCCGATTTTGCTTTCGACGTTGGGGCAGGAGATGTTCAATTCGATTAGGTGGGGCCATGCCTCGGAACTGCGCGAGGTTACGGCCGCGAACTCCTCCAAACGGTCGGCGAAAACGCTCGCGATGACCGGCACGCCCGCATCCTTGATTGCGCGCCTCAATTCCCTTATTTCTTCATCGACTCCCGGGTTGGAAAGGCCGATGGCATTCATCATGAGGCCTTCGGATTCTATGACGGTTGGGTTTGGGTGACCAACTCTCGGCTCGAGCGAGCACGACTTCGACGTAACTGCGCCGGCCCCTCCATGGGCCGCGCGGATGAGCATGTCACCACTGACTCCGAGAATTCCCGAAGCGAGTATGGTAGGGTTGCGCATTCGCACTCCGCATATTTCCGTTGCGAGTGAAATTTTAGCCAAGTTTGACAGCCCCGTATTTTTTGAAGTATTCGAGCCAGGCATTCCTTACCGCAGGTGAGAAAGTTTTGCCCCTGAACTCGAATATCCCGCTTGCGGTTGCAATCGAGTAAACCGGGATTCCGAATTTTTCAGAAAGCTCCTGCGAGGCGGATTTTTCCGAAACGTTCGCGGCATCGCCCATCCTCTCCTGCCTGTCCATGGCCACGAGTATGCTGGCAATCCTGTGCTCGCCGAGGGCGTTGAGCTTTTCCATCGCATCCTCTTTGGTTCCGCCGGTGGTTATGACATCATCGACGACGAGTATGGATTGGCCGGCCCTGAAGTAGCCCCCGCCAACTATGAATTTGTCGAGCGCCTTGTCCCCGTACGTCTTCTCCTCCTTCCTATCGTAGATGTAGCGCACGTTGATTTTGTGGAGCGTTGAAAGGCCTTCGCAAATCAGTGCGGCGAGGGGAATTCCCTTGTAGGCAGGGCCGAAAATGAAATCGAACTTTTCGAGTTTTTTTGCCTTGAGAAGCGAAGCGATTGCATCCGCATACGCCTTCTTGATTCCGAAAAGCGCTTCCCCGTCGGTCATGGCGCCGAGGTTGA
>JAPLWU010000064.1 GCA_026396425.1 Microcaldota archaeon
GCCGTTCGCGCCGCGAGGGCAGGCGAGCAGACGGTCAGGGCCCAGGCAGGCGAGGCATACGGAAAAACAGTCGCAAGGCTGCACGAGGATGCCGCGGTCACGGTAAGGCTGAGGAAAGGCGGAGAGACGAACGACATCGAGAGGGAGTTCGAACGGGTGAAAAACGCCTATGAGGAGATAGGCGAGAGCTACAACAAGACGATACCCGCCTACCTGCTCTCGGTTTGCGGCGGGGTGATGGACATGGCGCTCGCAGCCGGCGAAGGCGAGGGGAGGAAAAAGCGCTGGGCAACGGCCCAGAAGGCGATTAGGAGAATAGGCGAGGGCATGGCCGAGAGGAGGAACCTCACCCAGTACGCGAAGGCGGGCGGGCTGCCGTTCGTGAAGCTCGAGGCGCCTGCCTGGAGGGGCCTGCGCGGCGACGGGGCAGGCGAGAAGCTTGCAGCACTCGACAGGAGGATAACGAAGGAAGTCGGCAAGAGGACTTTCCACCCCGCCGGGGTTTTGTGGGAAACCGCGCGCTCGATTTCAAAAAGCGGGAAAGGCGATGCCGACATTGCCGCGTTCATCCTCGCCTCGTGCGAGAGGATGCTCGATAATTTGGGGAATTATCTGGTGTGATAAAAATAAGCGCAATTTTCGATTCGATTTTGTTGCCTTTCGTTTGTTTTTTCGATTCCGATTCCCTGCTTTTTTTATTTGACTCTTTTTCCCTTTTTCGTTTCCCGAATTCCATTTGCTAATTCTTTTGGCTTATTGGGACATCTCGATTGAAACCGGATTTGCTCCTTTTTTCACCTTGACCGCCACCTCCCTCACCCTGAATTTGGGGTGGACGCACGTCATCGTGTAAATTCCCGGAGCGAGGCTGAGCGAGGCTGAGCCGGAATCATCCGTATAAGCGGACTGGCCTCCGGCGAGAATCTGGACCCCGCGCAGCGGCTTCCCGTTCGCCGTGGCAGCCACGCTGAGCATGGACTCCTCCTGCGCCTTTGCCTCGGGCAGTATGGTGAACTGCAGGAGCAGGTGGTCGGAGACCTCCACTGCTTTTTCCCTCGGCGCGCCGTTCTCCGGGTATACCCGCACGGCCGCCCGGCCCTTGGGAAGGGCGAACCACGAGCCCTGCTCGCCCTTTGCCACTCCGACGCTGACCTGGCCGCGGACCGGCCTGCCTTTCGAATCGTTTGCGGAAACGCACATGAGGAAGAGTTCCGGAACCTGGAGGACCGGCTGTGGCCTGGAGTCGTACTCGTCGGCCTGCTTCTCCACCTGGCGCAGGCGCGCAATCTGGTCCGCATTGAAGGTGACGAGCAGGGTGGCAGTCGCAAGGTTGCGCCTCGTGAGCGCCACGCCCATGTGCGTCTCCTTCAGTTTCGACCTCTCCTGCATGAAGTTCCGTATCATGTCGATTGGCGCGCGCATGGCGGCCTTGGTTATGTAGGCATGCGGCATCCTGACGAGCACGAGGTTCTTCTGCGAGTCCTCGACCCGCACGCCCTCGAGCGTGAGCTTCATGAACGACTGGTAGACCATCTTTATCACGTCTATCTCGCGCCATCCGGCAATCGGAAAGAAATAGCCGAGGATGCCGCGCGTCCTCTCGCTCGTCCTCGCGAGGCAGGCATAGGCCCTCTTCCCCGCGGTGGTGGCGGTTATGACGTCGCTGATGTCGATTACGGGCGGGTTTCCCTCGAATTCCGACGGCTTGATGCTCTCGGCGCAAACGCCAAGGTACAAACCCGCAATCGAGCGGCCCACATAATCGTTGTAGCGCTGGAAGGCCTGCACCATGTTGCCCCCGAAAGCGATGCGCTGGTTGTCCGCGAGAATTATGGAATCCGAGCGCTCGGAAAGGCGCCTGAGGCTCGCGTTGGCATTGAATGATGCGAGGTTCCCCTCCTCTTTCGAAGGCAAAACCACGAGCGAGATTGTGGGAATCCTCAGCTGCCTTAGCGCCTCGGCAACCACCGGGCCCATGCCGCTCCCGGTGCCACCTCCGAGAGAAAAAGTGAGGAATGCAGAAGGAACCGAGCCGCCCTTTATGTCGCTCCGGCCGAAGAAATACGAAGCGAGGAACTCCATGAGCCTCGGGAAATGCGCGAGCGAGTCGCGCTCCGCCCTCGCGCGGTTCTGGCCGTAGCCGCCGACAATCTTTGATTCGAATTCGCGGTCGGCGCCGGGCAGGATGCACTTCTCGCATATGCCGAACCACTCCTCCCGCCTTATGTTTTTCAGGTTCAGGAAATCGGCCGAGGCGGAGTTTATGGCCAGGGGCTTTGCGAATTTCCGCATGTCCCTGTCGGCCATTATGGAATCGAGTACGCCCCCTCCGCACTGGCCAACCGAGATGAATGCGTGCACGGTATTTGATGGCAAGCGATTTATTAATAGCCTTTCCATCTCGATTGGCGAACGGTTCGGCTTTCTTTATGGTACCTTTCCATTTCGAGTTGCGAAAGGTTCAGTTAGATTTATGGTACTCTTTACGCCTCGGGTTGCGAACGGTTCGACTATCTTCGAGATGGAAGTCGAAGGAAGTGATTTATCAAATCAATGACTTTCCGTCTCGGGTTGCGAACAATTTTCGAGTGACGAACGATTCGATTATCTTCGGGCGGAAGCCGATGGCGAATTCTTTATTAATGACGCCATTCCATCTTGAAGCATGGATTACTGCACCCGCTGCGGCAAGGGGATAGACGAGTGGGAGCAGCAGTATTACAACTCCCTGACGATTTGCGGCAACTGCTATTCTACCAGGGCGGGAGGGGCCAAGAAGTTCGCCTGCGCGAGATGCAGCGTTATGCTCGACGAGAAGGATGCGGACCTCTCGCTCGGCAAGGTCTTCTGCAAAAAATGCTTTGTCGAGGAGAAGCGCATAATCGACGAGGAGACGTGCGCAAAGTGCAACAAGAGGATAAAGGGCAGGAAGTTCCAGAGGCAGGACGGCAGGTACCTTTGCGAGAAGTGCATGGGCGGGTCCGGCGGAATGCGGCTGGGCATCGGCGGCGGAAACGAGAACACATGTTCGGGATGCGGAGATGAACTGAGGGCCGGATGGCTCGAGATTGGAGACAAGAGACTTTGCAACAAATGCGCCATGGAAGGAAAGGGAGGAAAGAAGGGCGATCAGGAAAGCGAAGAAGCGGGGGGGAGAGGAGAGGAGGGGGAAGCAGGCGGAGACAAAGGAAAAGGCAGGAACCTCGGCTCGAAAATAAGGAAACTATTACGGAAGGGATGAGACGGGAGAAAGGGAACCCCGGCTCGAAAATCGGATGATGCAGCGGGGGGATAACAGCTTTCTTGGCGAGCGCGGGATGCGTCAATCGGCTACATTTTTTTGGCGAGTGAGAGCCGCGACAATTAGCTACAACTTTTTCGACAATTGCGCCAATTTTTTCTTGGCGAGCGCGAGCTGGCCCCTCCCCTTTTGCGTTATCTCATAGTATTTGCGCCTTCCCTCGAACTTCGAGCGGATGAGGCCCTCGGCCTCCATCTTGTAGAGGATGACGTAGCCCATTATCATGCCGGGCTCCCAGCCAAAAGCCTCGCGGATGCCGGCACCGAGCGTATAGGCGTAAGCCTTCTTCCGCTTGAGCGTTGAAAGGATGTAGAGCCACATGTTGCCCGATGTGAGGGTTCGCTCGAGCCTCTCGAGGGCCCTGCTCTTCTCGGTCTTCCCGGCCATGATTGGTTTAAATAAGTTAAATATTTAAATGTTATTAGATATTTAATAAATGTTAAATAGTGGCTGCACGGCAGCTACGACCTGCGGGTGATTGGTTATGTCTCAGATAAAACTGGCTTTTGTCGGGGTTGGCAACTGCTGCTCCTCGCTGGTGCAGGGCCTCAACTACTATGCGAAAGTTGACGGCAACTCGCCTCGCGTGCCAGGCCTCATGCACAACGTGCTCGGAGGATACAGGATTAGCGACATAAAGGTGGTTGCCGCGTTCGATGTGGACAAAAGGAAGGTCGGCCGGGACGTGGCTGAAGCCGTATTCGCCGAGCCCAACTGCACGGTCAAATTTTCCGATGCGGCTAAGACAGGGGTGATTGTTAAAAAAGGGCCGGTGCTTGACGGGATAGCCGAAACTACTAGGGAGAAGTTCCTCGTCGACCCCAACCAGAAGCCTTGCAATGTGAAAAAAACGCTCGAGGAATCCGGTGCAGAAATTCTCGTCAATTACCTGCCCGTTGGTTCCGAGGAGGCCGTTCGTTTTTATGCAAACGAGGCGCTCGACGCCGGAGTTGCCCTTGTGAACTGCATGCCTGTCTTCATAGCCAGCGACCCAATCTGGGCCAAGCGGTTCGAGGAGCGCAAACTCCCCATAATAGGCGACGACATAAAGAGCCAGGTCGGCGCCACGATTGTCCACCGCGTGCTTTCCAGGCTTTTCGTCGAGAGGGGAGTGACGGTGGAGCAGACCTACCAGCTCAACGTGGGAGGGAATACTGATTTCCTCAACATGCTCGAGCGCAACAGGCTCAAGTCGAAGAAGATAAGCAAGACCGAGGCCGTGCAGTCCCAGTTCCCCACGAGGATGGAGGATGAAAACATACACATCGGCCCCAGCGATTACGTGCCGTGGCTCAAGGACAAAAAAATCTGCTTCCTGCGCATACAGGGAAGGAAGTTCGGAGACGTGCCAATCAACATCGAGGTGAGGCTCGACGTCGAGGACAGCCCCAACTCGGCCGGGATTGTCGTCGATGCAGTAAGGTGCGCGAAACTCGGTCTAGACCGCGGGATTGGCGGAGCCCTTGTCTCGCCTTCGTCGTATTTCATGAAGCACCCGCCAGTGCAGTTCACCGATGAGGAGGCTCGGGTGAGAGTGGAGGAATTTATAACAGGCACGAGAGAGAAGTAGTTGGCCGCGCATCTTTGGTGATTTTATGGAAACATGGCTCATTTACGGCGTGATTGCCGCTTTTCTTCTTGGAGCATGCACGCTCATGGCGAAAATGGCCTCGGGCAAGGAAAATCTTGGCCTCGATTCGCATCTAATCCTGCTTCTCACGGCAACCGGAATTTTTGTCGTGTCCCTGGCTTATTATTTTGCGGGAGGAGGCGGGGTGCCCACAAACAACACGGTAGTTATGCTCGGGCTCGGAGGTGGGGCCTTTTGGGCCTTGGCCAACGTATTCATCTACAAGGCATACAATATCGGGGCAAATGCCTCGCAGATGGTCCCGGTATACAATCTCAACACGCTCGTGGTCGTGGTTCTCGCGATATTGCTGTTGCGCGAGCTCCCCGACGCGGGGCAGGCAATGCGAGTAACCGCGGGGGCCGCGCTTATGATTATTGGGGCGTTTCTGGTGAGCATATGATAAAGGGAAACTTTGCCGAATTTGCGGAATATTTCGGGACTAAACTGGGGATGCTGTTCGCCAGGATTCCGTTGACCCCGAACCAATGGACCCTGCTTTCGATTGTTCCCGCGATAATCGGTTTTTGGGCTCTCGCATTCGCGAAAAGAATGGATTACGCGATTATTTGCTTTGCGGCTTCAGCATTAATTGACGGAATCGATGGGGGAGTTGCTCGCGTTACTGGCGCAGTCACCCGCCTCGGCGCGTATTTGGACGGGATAATGGACAGAATCGTAGAGGCGCTTTTGCTGTTTGGATTGATGTTTTACGGGATTCCGGATTACCACTTGCCATCATACGTTTGGATTTCGGCCCTGCTTTTCTTCGGAACGGGCATGACGAGCTACGCGAGGGCTTACGCCGACCACAGGAAAGCGCTGACTGATGAGAAAAAATTGAGAAGGATGGGCGGAATACTGGAGAGGCCCGAGCGCCTCGTCCTCATAGTGGCGGGCATGGTTGCGGGCTTCTGGAACCCGCTTTATTTGACTTACGCGATTGCCGCCGGGGCTGCGCTTTCGATGGTTACGGTCCTGCAGCGCATCTGGTTCGTAGTGAGAAATGCCGAGTAGGGACGGCTAAATGGAGCCCGTTTTTTTTATTACATATGCCATAAGAGCCTCGCCAAGGCACCAGACCCTTAATGAGGAGGTACTACCGCCGACTTCGTTTAGTTTTTCTTCGGTGCTCTCGAGCATAGCCGAGAAAAGCTTCGTCCCATTAGTTGAGATTAACATATCAAGCAATGCATTCGTAACCTGACACATCCCGGTTGAAGTATTGCTGATGAACCTCAGGT
>JAPLWU010000033.1 GCA_026396425.1 Microcaldota archaeon
TGAATACGCGGAAAGCGTGTTCGGCTCAATGAACCACGGGCACTGCAGCCATTCCATAAGCATACATAACGCGGAATACCTGGCAAGATGCCTCGAAGTCTGCAGCTCCGGGGGAACGCACGACTGCTATTATTCGCACAGGCTTTTCAGCTGCAGGAACTGCATGTTCTCGTTCAACTTAAGGAATGCGTCTCATGTTATAGGGAATCTCCGGCTTCCGCCAGACAAATATCTCGCGCTCAAAAGCAAGCTCCTCGCCGAGATGGCGCAGGAGCTTAGGGTCAACAAGCGGTTGCCAACGCTTATGGAAATCGCCGGGGATTCGGAGCCCGACCAGGCCGTTCTCGCAGGAATCAGGCAAAAAATCACACCCGCCTCGCCGAAAGTTGGGAACCCCCGGATTGCCGAGAAGGCATTTGAGGATACGACCGCCGTTATTTTTGGGAAGGGCCTGAAAGGCCTCAGGGGATACGAGAGCTGGCTCAAGGAATTCACGCGAAAAACCAAGCGTTGCAAATCGGCGGTCAGCGGCGAGGAAATCATAGTTGCAGACCTTTCCCGCTATTTCGATTTTCCGGAGAACCGGCTTGTGACCGAGCCCGAGTCGGGCATAATCGGCAGGGAACTGGCCATAAACCGCGACGAGTTGCCCGCCCTCAGCTTCAAGAACGCCAAAAAGTATATCGGTAAGATTGCCTTCTTCTACCCCGGAGGGGATTACGGCGAGGTCGCGAACAACATCGAAAGCCAAGCAAACGTAAGCTCGACCAACTGCTTCGGGAGCATCCTCAACATCAAGGCCAAGAGCTGCGCCTATGATTATTATATCGTGGAAACGGAATCCGCATTCGGCTGCAACTCGGTCAGGAAATCCAGTTTCATAGTGAGGTGCTACTGCTCCTCGAAGCTCATCCGTTCTTTTGAGGTCGACTCGTCGAATGACTGCTCCGACGCCTACTTCTGCCACAACTGCGAGAACGTGCGCGACTCCATGTTCTGCTTCAATACAAAAAACAAGAGATACGCAATCGGCAACGGCGAACTCCCGAGGGAAAAATACTTGGGGATAAAGAGGAGCCTGATGGCCGAACTGAACGGGATGCTCGAAAAAGAAAACAAAATCCCTCTTAGCATTTTCAAAATTCTGGAAAAGTGAGTTTAGCGAATTCGGGCTCTGGCCATTCTTTTTATTATTCCAACCCTTTTCTTGATTTTCTCCCAGTGCGAGCCCATCCAGTAGAGCTTCTTGCAGTCCGGGCATTTCCAGAAAATCCGGTGCGAGGAGTAGACCTTGGGGTAAACGAGGCCCTTGACCGAAGACTTCGGGACTCGGACCAATGTGGCATTGCATTTCGGGCAGAGCGTGCTCGAAACGAGTGGTTTTGGCTTGAGCTTGAAGTGCCTGATTACTGCCGAGGCCTGCATTTCCGCCGTGCCGTTCGGAACGAGAAAGACCAGATGTTTTTTATATGCTGCCCGCTTGGCGAGCTCCACGTCCATTGTGAGAAGAGGGAAGTTGGTTTTGACGGCGAGGGCGAGAATGTGGCTGTCGTCCTGATTTTCCGGGTAGATTACGGGAAAGCCCATTATCCTCAGCCATCTGGCGAGCTTCTTGAGCATGACGTCGGCAACGAACATATAATAATTTTGCAATGCGAAAGCTTTTTTTATGATACGTGGGGTCGAGCTCAGGAACTGGCGCTCGCACGAGCAGAGCAGGTTCGAATTCGCGAAAGGCACCAACATACTAGTGGGGATAATGGGCTCGGGCAAGTCGAGCGTGGTGGACGGAATATGCTTCGCTTTGTTCGGAACGTTTCCGGCGCTGCAGGCGAGGAAAGTCAAGCTGCAGGAGCTGGTGAGAAGGGGCGGGGAGAGGGGCGGGGCGAAAGTAAGCGTCACGTTTGATGTTGGCGGGGAGGAATACGAAGCCATAAGGACTATAAACGAAAAGGGCGGGGGAGAGGGCGAGCTTCGGAAGAAAGGCGGGCTGATTGAGGGACCGCAGTCCAAGCGCGTGACGGAAAAGATTGAGGAATTGCTGGGAATCGATTACGAGCTGTTTGCCAGGGCCGTTTATTCCGAGCAGAACGGCATTGACTACTTCTTGGAATTGGGCAGGGGGCAGAGGAAGAAGCAGATTGACGAGCTCATGGGAATCGACAGGTTCGAGGATGCGAGAACCGAGGCGAGCCGGGTTATCAACAGGCTGCGGGAGATGGCGAAGGACAGAAGGGGGGCCGTGGGCGAGGAGGAGGAGAAGAGGGCAAAAGGCGAGCTGGAAAAAGCAGTCGGAGAGATGGGCAAGCTCGAAACGGAAACAAACGGGATTGAAAGCGATGTCCTGAAGGCGAAGGTGAGAAAGGAGAACGTCGAGAAGGAGTTCCGGCTGATTGAGAAAAAGAAATCCGAGCTTGAGATGCTTGAGAGGAAAAAGGCCTCGTTTGAGGGGATTCTTGAAAAACTGAAGGCAATCGGCATCGGGGTTGCGAGGGAGAAAGCCGAAATTGCTGATGAAATTGAGGTTAGGAGGAAGGAAACTGCAAAAGCGGGCGAGGAGGCCTCATTAAATCGCGATTCGATTTCAAAAATCGAGGGCGAGCTTGGAAAGTGCAGGTCAAAGCTGGATGATGCGAGGGGCAAGGCCGAGAAAAGGAAAAAACTGCTGGGAGAGATTGGAGGGAGGGATGTTGGGGCGATTGAGAGAAAAAACGAATTGGCGAAAAATGAAATTGAAAAAATCCGGGATGGGATTTCGAAAAATAATGCCGAGCTTGAGAATCTTAGGAATTCTCTTTCCGAACTGGAATCGGCCGGGGCTGAATGCCCTGTCTGCGAAAGCAAATTGGATGAGGCGAGGAAACGCGAACTGCGGGAGAAGAGGGGAAAGAAGGTCGGGGACATTGAGGCGAGAGTCGGCGAGCTGAAAAGCAAGCTTGTTGAATTTGGTATTAAGGCGAAAGATTGCGAGAGGGAGCTGCAGAACCTCAGGGATGCCAACTCAAAACTGGCTGCACTTGAAGTGAGAGAGGAGGATGAGAAAAATCTCGGGGAAAAACTGGCACTGCTCGAAACCGAAAGGAAAAAACTCTCCGGCGAGCGCGAGCTGATTGAGAAAAAGAAAAGGAGTTTGGATGAAGAACTGCGGAAATTCGAGCGGGAACTCGAGGGAGCTGAGGCGAGAGAGGGGTTGGAGGGAGTTGCGAAATCGATTGCGCTGCTGAAT
>JAPLWU010000005.1 GCA_026396425.1 Microcaldota archaeon
CTAATACTACTCCTTCGCTGCCCTCCTTCGTAATACTATAGTTGCCCTCCTTCGTAATACTATATCTTCCGTTTGCCTTCCAATTCATCCTTATTTTATCTCCTGGCTGGAACTCACCCATGGAACCTAAGGCTAAATCGCCCAGAGAACCTACGGCTTTATCCGATTTTATCGCCTGCGTGACTTGTCTTTCCATCTCCTGCAAAAACTGGGCAAACGTCTGCGTTTTAACTCTCTCTAGCACCCCCTCATTTTTCTTTTCTAGCGCTCTAATCTCCGCGTTGGTAAGTTTTCTTGCCAACTCCAAGTCTCTTTTCCTATACCTATCTCTATAACCATTATCAAATTCTACTTTAGCCCACTTTCCCTCCGAATTAATTCCCTCCTCACCGAAATCGTTAAGCATTGTGCCGATACCGCTAGTTTGGTGGGCATATTCGCTGTCCCCCCTTATTCTCACTCTTGCCCCTTTTTTCAACTGTCGTAACGGAATTTCATCTACTCCCTGGTAGTCTATCGGTATCCCCAACCTCTCCCCTATTTGCTTTGCTATCTGTTTCCGCATTTGCAGTGCAAAAATCGGCCCGGTCTTGGAAAGCTCTTCTTCAAAACCCGGAAGCGTCTCAAAACTCTGAGCTCGATCAACGTTCGAACGGGCGTTGAAGCTTGCTTCAACCATCCTATGTGCGTATAATAACTCCTTAAAACCCGGAAGCATCTCAAAACGCCGCGCCCTATTGTGGGCGTATAACAGTGCTTCATCCTCAATGTATGACACCGAACCGCGTAAAATTTTCCTCAAATCATCCTCGGTCATCTCGGTTTTATCCATAATCTCTCTAGCGATGCGTCTCAGCAATTCTTCGTTGATTACTGCTTTGCTGGCGTCTAAGCTCGTGGTCATAGCGCCCCAACTTCCCCTCGCATAATAAGCTTATTTATTACGCGTTTCCCCTTTATAAAACCCGTGCCCGCCGCAGTTCGGGCAATGTCATGCGCGCAATTGTTTAACTTACTGCTTCGCAACCCCATTGTTTATTTTGTTTGTCTTGTTTGCCTGCTGCGGAACCGGGTCCGGCGTAAACCTCTTTATGAACATCCCCTTCACTATCTGCGTCAGCACCATGTAGCTCAACAGCATGACCGCGAGCAGGGGCCAGTAAAGCGGAGGCAGGGCCACGAACCCGAGAGATTCGGCGAAAGGCGAATAAGGCAGCCAGATGCCCACGGCCATTATGAACATGGTAGTAAGCGCGAGAGGCAGGCTCGCGTGGCTCTGCAGGAACGGAATCTTCTTCGTCCTGATGACGTGGATGATGAGCGTCTGCGTGAGCAGGGACTCGACGAACCAGCCCGTATGGAAAAGTTGCGGGTTGGCCCACGCATTGAACACGTAGAGCATCATTCCGTAGGTTAATATGTCGAAAATCGAGCTGATGGGCCCTATGAAAATTACGAACTTCTGTACCTCGTCAATTGCCCACTTCCTCGGCCTCGCGAGCCACGCCTTGTCGACATTATCGGTCGGTATGGTCGTCTGCGAGACGTCGTAAAGCATGTTGTTGATGAGCACCTGTATCGGGAGCATCGGCAGGAACGGGAGGAATATGCTCGCCACCACGACGCTCAGCATGTTGCCGAAGTTGGAGCTCGCGGCCATGCGGATGTACTTGACGACATTCC
>JAPLWU010000014.1 GCA_026396425.1 Microcaldota archaeon
GGCGAGAAGTGGCTGTTGACCCGCTTCAGGCTCGAACTTCTGAAAGGGACGTTGGGCTGGAGCTTCATAGAGTCCTTGAGAAGGAGCGTAGTCAGCGCGCTCGTAGGGGCGGTGCATATGGTCGGCAGCTTCATGTTGTCATAGAGCGCCGGCAGGAAGCCCGAGTGGTCCAGGTGCGCGTGCGAGATTATCGCGGCGTCGAGCCCGTCTTTTATCTTTGGCGGGTATAAGGTGGGCTTGCCAATTTTTATCCCGTAGTCAAGCACCAAGCGCTCGCCGGAATCGGTTTCAACCAAGACCGCGCTGCGCCCGACCTCGAGGGTGCCGCCCAGGAACGAAAGTTTCATCAATAACTATTTAAACGTTAGTTGTAAAAGCTTTTTCGTAACCCGCGCGTGCGTGTTTGGGTACACATAACCGCGCCCGACGAGGTTGGCATATGCGAGTGGAATAAAACCACGCTGAGGGCGCGGATATGCGTGGTTATGTGTTTGGTGAGACTTTGGACGAGCTGACTTTTCTCGATTTAGTCGCCCTTCAGAGGATAGACTCCGACAGCACGGTCGAGCGGTTCGGGAGCAAGATAAACTCCTCGTTTTTCGATGCGGCCAACCTGCTCGGCTCCCTGAAGATAAAGGGTTTCATAAACATCGACTCCTCGATAGGCGCGAGCAAGATAACGGTTACGAAAGAGGCCGAGGAGATACTCAAGCTCGCTGATGCAAAGGCCAACGACGAAGTTGACGAGCTCGATGGGGCCGTGATAAAGGCGGTTGCCGCGGGCCTCAAGATGCCCGGCAGGATTTCGGAAAAGCTCAACATAAGGAGCAGGGACCTGACCTTCCGCATTTACAAGCTCGTCAAGAAGAACTACCTCGACTACGTCGTGAGGAGCGGCCGCGTGGAGCTCATACTCACCGAGGACGGCTTCAAGGCCTCTGGCAGGGCCGCAGGCATCGTTTCTGAAACCTTCACCGAAGGGGACCAACCCTCTTCCGTTGCGGAAGAACTCGTCAAGGAGGGCCCGAAGCCGGATGAAAAGTCAACTCCGCGGGAGCAGGGCGCAAAGAAGCTGGACAGCTGGACGAAGAGGAAGGGCAAGTTCGAGTATTACCTTAGGCTCTACTCCAAATACATCGTGATACTCGCCGTTGCCATCCTGATAATCGCGTTCTATCTCATCTACTCCTCTCTTTCCCGCTGAGCATTTTCACCACTTCGTCGCCTTTTCCATCGGCAAGCGCGTCCAGAATCCATTCCGCTTCGAGCTTGAAGCCCGCGGCTTTGAGTTTTTCGGCCAATCTTTCGGCGCCGAGCTCCCGCGCCGAGGATTTGCGGGCCCGAAGCTCCCTAAGTTTGTTTATGGCTGTTTGCATATCGCTCGAAGAGAATTCCTTGTCAATAAACACAATCGCGTCGCTCCTTTCGGCCAGGTGCGAAACGTCCACATCCGACGGCATTAACCCCTTTGAAAGCGAGCCGCCCAGCACAAGCCTGATTGCGGGCATGTCCGGGCCATTCTTCCCGACAATCCCGGAAATGGTTTTCTCGCATTTCTGCGCTATCTCGGAAATGCCTGCATTCTCGAATTTGATATCCGCCATCACGAACGGCCTCGTCTTTATGGGAACGAATTCATGCTTTCTGGTTTTCGTATCAAACATGACAAAGCCCTTCTCTCCCTGCTCCTCGCCCCTCATCTGCGTGACCACGGTGCTGCCCGGTATCAGCAGCAGTTTTCCGTCAGCTTCGAGAACCGTGCGCGCGTGCATGTGGCCGCACACGTACAAATCGAAGCCAGGCGGCAGCTGCTCGATTCCCAGCGCGTCGGGCGCGGGCACGAGCTCCCGTATATTCTGGTGGAACATGAAAATGTTGAAAGCACCTTCAACCGGCTTTGGCGAACATGCCTCGAGTGCGTTCGTTACGTATTGCTCGGGCACCCCGCCCATTCCGTGCACCGCCACCTTCTCCCCATCCAGCTCGAAAATGGCGCTCGAGTTGTGGACATCCGTGAAAAGGCCCGCCTCGGCGAGAAGCTGAACCGGGTTCGAGGAGCCCCTGCTCCTCCTCTCATGGGTCCCGTGAATTGCGGCGATGGGTACGCGCTTCCCGGAAGCGGACCGGAACATGCGTATTGCCTCCGAAAGCACTTCCATTTTCGGCACTTTCGCATCGAAAATGTCGCCAGCAACGAGTATGAGGTCGGCCCTCTTGACCGCCTCTGCCAGCGCCCTGCGCGCCTGCTCGAACGAGTCGGCGTAAAACCTCCCGTAGCCGAGGTGCAGGTCCGCGATTATGGCAATCCTCATAACATCCCCTTTTCGTTTGGCTTTTCAGGCTTAATCGTTAAATTCTTTCCCAGCT
>JAPLWU010000143.1 GCA_026396425.1 Microcaldota archaeon
GTCCGCTATCGCGGCGTACAAGCCAGCCCCGGTGATTGTGGTCTTTTTCTCTATTCCCGAAATCTTCTCAAGGGATGCGGCACCCTCCCTCATCTCCAATCCCTCTTTCTTCAAGTCGTTGTAGCTCGCCTGGGCTTCCGCGTTTGTCCACTTGAGGACCGTTCTCACGTAGGCGTCGTACTTGTCCGGGGCCATGTCGCGGTATCCGGCTTCGATAATCTTTTTCAGGACGCCGTACTTGTATTCGTTTATGCTCAGGACGCCGACCCTGAGGTTCTGGGGGGTCTCCGCATAGTCCGCATGTGTTATCCATTCGGATGGCGCGCCCCTGCCGAATGTCCCCTTCAGCATGGCGGCGTTCTCGGCCGAAATCTGGTCCTGCGCAGCGCGTTCCAGATTATCGAGGCCTTTCTTGAAGTAACCGTCCTTCAGCTCGGCGCTTATGTTGAAGGCGGGCAGCCGTTCCCTCATCTCTTTTATGAACGTCTGCTGGGTCATCGGATCGCAGTTCGACAGTATGCTGAATACTTGGTCGAAGCCGGTGAAAAGCGCGTTGCCTTCCGAGTCCTTCCCGTTTTTTACTTCGGATTCTCTGAGCGGCTTCTTCGAGGTTCTTGCGTATTCCTCGAAGTCGTCGATTGCCTTCATCGCTATGACCGACTTTGCCTCGTTAACGCTCGAAGTGTAGGCGCGCGCTTCGGGCGAGAACGGCACGAGCCCCACAAGGTACTGCACCCAGTAGCTGTCGTATTCGGAGTAGTCCGTTATGCTTCCGCCGTCATAGCTGCCGTCTGTTCCAACAATCTGCCATAGCTGGGAGTTTATGTAGTCTATGTAGGCTTTGTCCGCGGGCTTGCCGGTGGAGGGCAGTGGCGCGTTTTCCTTAAGGATGCGGTAGAGCCCCGGCCAGTTCCTTTTCACGGGCACGTCTTGCTTTCCGGTTAAATCAACCCATTCCTGGGATTCCGTCGAAACGAGGGTGACTCCAGCCGCCTCGGACGAAAATATGGATGCCAGGGGGTCTTGGTCGGCCTCGGTAGCGGGTATGGCCAGTATCCCGGTGGAAAAGAAGGGCGTATCCGCCTGTTCTTTTTCCGACAGGTCCGACTGCCTCATTATGGTTTTTGTCCCGTTTGGGGTAGTGACTTTGGTCACGGGGACAGCGGTGAACATGCCGTGGTCATTGTCGTGCAGGAGGTATTTTTCTTCGATGCCCAGATTGAAAAAGTCGTTTGTAAGTTTGGTGTATTTGAATACGAGGTCTGCCATCGTGTATACCTTCAGGCTTTTTGGATCTTCACTTGCTGGCCCGTATGACGCTTCCAATCCGTAATCGGGGTGTACGTCCTTGAACTCGAGAGCCTCTTTCCTGAGTTTGGACGAGCGGGAAAAATCATAATTGGTGCTCAGGAAAAAGAATTCGATTAGCTGGGGGTCGTATGCCTTGGCCTGCGGGTTGTTGGGGTCGGCCATTGCCCTGGCCTGCAAGTAAAGTTGGTCCATTAGAGACCTAACTTCCACATAGAACTGCGAATTGGAGGGGAGTTCCTGCCCGGGAGTTGCTTCTTCGCGGTACTTCTTGACCAGGTCTTCAAAAGATTTCGAGTATTCCGCGTATTTTTTGTACCTCAGCGCCGCTATCGACCTCGGATTCGTCACGTCTATCGGCGTTTCTATTTCCGGAGGCTTGATTTCTGGCGGCTTCAGGTCCTCCCTGAGGGCCTTGCGCTGGCTCTCAATCGCCTCTATCTGCGTCCGCTTGTCGAGCAGGTTGTTGATTATTTCGTCGGAGAACTTTTGCCTGTGGTCGGACGCAAGGCTCGTTTCTTCCATCGCGGCTATTGACGACTGTCCGCCCTCGAATTGCTTCTCGGCAAGCCGCTTTTGCCTGATTTCGGTTGCTCCGACGATATTTTTCTTTTTGTCGCCGTATAACGTCTCCTTGAGATGTTCAATGAACGCTTCCTTGTTCTCCACGCGCAATTCTTCAATAAGCCTGTCCCGGATTCCCTCCTCGTTCAGGTAGATGGCCTTCAGTATGCCGTAGGATTTCAGCAGCCGGGAGAGGCTCTTTTCGTCCCCCTTGAAGTATTGCTGGAGCGCGCCGAAGTATTCGCCTTCCTCTGCCGGATTATAAGCGGAGAGCAGCTCTATGAACTTGTTCTCTTTATCCGATGAGGAAATCTGGCCCAAGTGGCGCCAGTCGAGCTTTCCGGCGCTCGTGCCAGTGTTCAGGTCATGGTTCACGGCTGCGTTCCAGTCGTCAAACTTGCCGCTGTAGCCGAGCTCAAGGGTGTGCCCGGGCCTCACATTTGGCTTAGAACTAAATCCCAGCCCCTTGTATGTCCAGCTGCCCTCCCACTTCTGCCCCTTGAATCCGCCGTACAAGAGGGAGAGGGCATCGCCCTTGCCCATGTGGGATGGCTCAATCATCTTCATTTCCTTGGTGCCAGTCGCCTCGAAGCCGGCGAAGGTTTTCAGACTGCCCTCGTTCGAGTCCTTCAGGAAAGTTCCGGCCGCATGGTACTGGTTCGAGACCCCCGCCTCCCTCTGCGTGAGCTTGAACGTCGCGAGGCCTCCCTTGTGCGTGGGCGTTCCCCCGACCAGGCTGAGCTGCAGGTTCTCCCTGTCTCTCGCCGACGTATAGGTGGGCTCCCTGTCCTTGCCGAGGACATAGCCCGGGCGGTATTGGTACGTGCTGGAAACGGTCAGCGGGTAGTCGATTCCTATGTGCTTCCCGAGGGATTGCCCGATGTTGCCGAGCGTGTCATCGAGTTTGGTATCGTTTATGGCCAGCATAAGCTCGTCCAAAAGGTCGGCAAGGGACTGGTGGAATGGCGAACCCTTCACGATTCCGTATTTTCCGGGGGAGTCGGGTTCCTGTTGGTCTATCGACGTCTTGATTTTCTGGATTTGTCCCCTTATGTCGCTGATCTCATTCTCGCCTGCCTGGCCTTTGCCTTTCCTGTCCCATATTTCCAGGCATTTCGCGAGTATGCCATAAAGTTCGCCCTTCAGCCTGACCATCCCGTCGAGCCTTGCAATGGTTTCTTTTGCCTTTGTGCGTTCTGGCTCTTTCATGCCATCCGCCTGGGCGAGCGCCACCTGCCCCAGCTTGCCCTTGACCCACTTGTCTATCGCCGCGAGTTCCGGGTTTTTGAGGAATTCCCTGATGGCCTCCCTTTGTTCTGTTTCCTTGATTTTCTTTGGGTCGTCCTCGACCTTATTCCCGAGATATTTCAGGATTATCCTCGAGAATCCTATGGCCTGCTGGGTGGCCATGAGCACTTCCGCCTGGATTGAGAGGGCCGTCCACGTATTGACAATCTCCTTATACTTGCCGGATTCGCGCTTGCCTTCGGGAGCAGCGCGGAAGTTTTGGATGTCCTCCTCGAGCTTTTTCTTTTGCTCGAGGTAGAGCCTGACCGAAGCGCTCGTCTCCTTGTAAACTCCCCATTGCGGGTCCTTTTCGCCTTTCAAGTATTGGCCCGAGTCCGAGAGGTCCAACGATGATGGCGACATCATTCCGAATATTACCTTCTGGGATGACAAGACGAACGTCACCCTGTCCGGGTCGAGATTCGGAAGGGGGGCGAGGCCCAAATTCTCGAATTTGAACACTTCACTGCCGTCTTTGAGGAGCAGCCCTTCCCTTTCCCTCTTTTTCTCCACGGGTTTCGCAACCGGAATCTCGGGCTCCTTTTTCGTCGTTTTTGTTTCATCCGCTTTCGGCTTTGCTTCCGGCTTTGCCTCTTGCACGGCCTCGGCGGCGATTATCGGAATCTCCGGCTGCGGTATCTCCTCCGGCTTGGGCGGGGCAGTGCCTGTTTTCCTAAGATCTTCTTTGTATTGGTCATTCACATGGCGAATGAGGTCTGCAATCGCCTTGTCGTCCTTTTTGTAGACTACCGTCTTAAGGTCCGCAATGTTTTTTCCGAGCTTGAAAATGCTGGTTAAATTGCCGGCTATGTTCTGGTCCTCCAGGTCTAGGTGGTGTTGTTTTATGGCCTTGGGTGCCCATGTCACAAGAAGGTCGTAGAATTCCTCTGGCGTAAGCTCTAGAAATTTCCCTGGTTTAAGTTCGATTTTTTTATCCGGGTAGACTTCTTTAAAGAAGTCTACAGTAACCAATACTCCGCTTACCCCGCTAGGGCCAACGTAGATGGCGTTGGTTAGCGGAAGCTGGACAGTCATTAGTGATTTTGCAAACCGCTCCGATACCTCCTCAAGTTTTTCTTTTGGGACTGGCTTTGGCGTCGTTGCCATCGTCCCTATCTTCTCGTCGAATCCCTCGGCCTTGTATTCCGGGTGCAGTTCGAGAACGCGGGCAAGGAGCATCTTCTCACCAAGGGGAGACATTGGCTGGTGTGAGTCGAAGACCAGGTTGAGTGCTTTGATACGGACAGCAATCCGAACGTCACCGTCAACAAATTTGTTTATTTCATCTTCACTCATGGAGTTAAGCTTGGCGAGATTCGCCTTGTATTGCGGGGATTCGGTCCTTTGCGCGGGCGCCAAATCCCTCAGTATCCGTGAGACCTCGGATTTTTTGTCTGCGGCATTTTTTTCTGCGGAAACATTTTGCGACATGGGCATACAACCACCTTCCAATCAATATAACTGCTGCTTTCTAAATGCTACTTTCCGGAGCCTGAAGTGTCTGCCTGGGATTTTTTCCCATCGAAGATGAACCTCTTGCGCGGGACGCGACTGGACGTGGGCGCTTTGGCCGTGTCGGCCGGAGCGGGCGCCATGAGCGTGCCGGTCTGGGCCGTCGTGTCTGAAGCCGCGGACGCCGGGGGGAGGTTGGCGCCCTCTTCGAAACGCGCATTCGAGTCGCCTTTCTTCGGAATGTACGTGTAGTTTTTCGAGCGTATAAGGTCGAGGGTGTCTCCCTTTAAGCCAACGGCTATTTTTTCGGAGCGTTCGACCGCGCTTTTCTTTGTGCTTATGATGAGGTCCCGCGCCTTCAGGTCCCGCCTGATGCGGCTCCGTGCCTTGAAAAATGGGTCAACAAGAAACGCAAATCCAAGCAGTCCAATCATCGGGTCGACGGTTGACCTGAAGAACTGGGCGGGCCCTTCGTCGGTTTTGACTTTTTTGAAGTTCAAATAGAAGGTGCCACGAAGGGAGTCAGCGTACCCCAAAACGATGCCCTTCGCGTATATCCGAACCCGGTTCGGGGCTTTTGACTTGTCGTACGACATCCAGTCCTTGGCGTCATCCGCCAACGCGCGAGAACTCATTTGCGACAGGCCGGTAACGAGCTCTTTCAGCTCAGTTCCCTCGACCGCTTTGAGGACTTCACTGAGCCTGTTGCGGAATTTGCGCATCTCGTTACTGCCCTTTTCCTTTTCAATGGCATTGAAAGCCGTGTTGAATGCCGTCTGTTTGTCGTCGGCTTCGCACCTGATGCACAGGTCGATAATGTCTATGATTGCTTTTGTTTTCTCTTTGCTTTTAGAGAGGTTTGTTATAAGCTCGAAATTCTCGTCTGAGAGAACCCTGGGAATTGCCTCCTTCAGGCCCTTTACCCGTTCTTTCAGTATTTTTTTGTTAATTTTTGATTTTTCCAGTTTTTTCTTGACCTCGCCCCTATCGACCGTTGTACCGGACTTGCTTTGGCCAGGCGGTTTAACGGACACTGCCGCGAACGTACTCCTTCCCGTTCCGACCGGCCCTTTATCGGACCGCGCCATGAAACCGCCTTGTGCCCGGTTTGCTTCGGCATTTGATGGCGCGCCCTTCTGGGCTGGCCTGGTCTGGGGTGCCTTTGCATAGGACTCGTTCGGATCGGGATGCCTTTGTTTTTGTTCGGTTTTTGGCATGAAGACACCCATGGTAAGATTATGGACGGGGCTGTTTAAAACCCTATGTCCTGCCGGCGAACACAGGCCTCGCGAACGAGCCCTCAATCCTGAGGAGCCGGTTGTATTTTGCGGTCCTTTCCCCGCGGGCCGGGGCGCCCGTTTTTATCTGGCCGCACGCAATGCCAACCGCCAAATCGGCGATTGTGTCGTCATCGGTTTCGCCGGAGCGGTGGCTTACGACCACGGACATTCCGTTTTCGAAGCACATTTTCGCGGCGGCAAGGGATTCGGTTATGGTGCCTATCTGGTTGACCTTGAGGAGGAGGGCGGTCATTGATTTGCGCCTGATGGCCTCGCGGATTCGCTTTACGTTGGTAACCACGAGGTCGTCGCCAACCACCTGTATTTTCGGAGCCACTTTTCGAACAAGCATTGCAAACGACTCGAAATCCTCCTCGGCGAACGGGTCCTCGTAGGAGATTATGGGGTATTTTGAGGCGAGCTGCACGTAGAACTCGAGCAAATGCTCCTTGCTTGCCATTTTTCCATCCAGCTTGTATTTTCCGCTTTTTTCATCGTAAAAAGACGACGAGGCGCTGTCAATGCCCAGGAATATCTTTTTTGAGTAGCCGCACTCCTCTATCGCCTGCACGAGCGCATCGAGCGCCTCCTCGGTCGAGTTGATTGGGGGGGCGTATCCACCCTCGTCGCCGACGTTCTTCGCGGTGACCCCGTATTTTTTCTTCAGGATTGAGCCGAGCGCGTGGTAGGTTTCGGCCGAGATTTGGAGGCACTCGGGGAAGGATTTCGCGCCCTTGGGGATTATCATGAATTCCTGTATCGAGAGCCGGGTGCCCGCGTGCTTGCCTCCGTTGAGGACGTTTAGCATCGGAACCGGCAGGAGCTTGCCTTTCCTGCCCGAAAGTTTCGAGAAGTGCGCGTGGAGCGGGATGCCGAGCGAGTTCGCGGCCGCGCGGGAGCAGGCCATGGAAACAGCAACAGTTGCATTCGCGCCGAGGTTGGTCTTGTTCTCGGTTCCATCGAGCTCGAGCATCGTTTCGTCGATTTCCCTTTGTTTTGCGGCATCCATGCCCTTTAGCGCCCTTGCTATTTTCGTGTTGACGTTGGCGACCGCCTTGAGAACCCCCTTTCCCCCGTACCTTTTGCCGCCATCGCGCAATTCGAGTGCTTCATGGGCGCCTGTCGAAGCGCCGGATGGGGCGATTGCCTTCCCGAAGCCGCCGGAAGAGGTTGCGACTTCCGCTTCGACAGTTGGATTTCCCCTCGAATCGAGGACTTCCCGCGCGAATATGGATTTTATTTTCATGGGCACCCGCCTCCTCAACTCCGATGGCGCCGCCAATTTGGCGGCAGATGCTCGGGCAGCTGCCCGCGCCCGGGCGCGGGTTCGAACCGCCGGCGCGCCATCGCCGTATACCGGCGATAGGGTATTCGAACTGTCCGTTATAAAGGTTTTCGTATTGCTCGAAGCCAAGCTAGTTCGGGTGCAAATTCTGAGGGATGATTGGGCGCGAAGCCGATTATCCGAGCGCTTTTGCAATCGCCTTTCCGAATGCCCGAGCTGCGCCAGGGCCGTTTGCGGTTATGAGCATACCATCCTGCTCGACGTCTGCTCCGGTGTGCGTCGCCCCGGCGTCTTTGAGCATCCTCATCGTCTCCGAATCGCCGAAGGAGGTTACTTTCTTTCCAGAAACTACGCCTGCCCTCGCAAGGATTCGCGGGGCGATGCATATTGCCGCAATTAGTTTGCCGTTTTCCCTTGCCGAGTTCGCAAGCTCAAGAATGTGCGAGTTCTCGTAAAGCAGGTGCTCCTCTACGCCCGGGCCGCCTATGAAGACTATTGCCGAGTACTCGGAAACGTTCACCCCGTCGATTAGCATGTCCGGCTTTACGGAGCGGCCCAGCAGGCCGATTGCCATGCTCGTCGAGGTGCTGGCCACTTCGACCTTGAAGCCGGCCTTCTCGAGTTCCGCCCTCGTGTCGAAGAACTCCTCATCCCTGAAATGCGATGGCGCAATAACGAGCAAAATCTTTTCGCCTTTCAAACCCTCACCTCCAGCCCCGCAGCCCGCAAGCAGAATGATAAGGCAAACTGATGCAAGCGCGAACCGGTGCAAACTTACCCCGCTAATCCTTATTTCGGCGGGAATATAATCTTTGCGGAATTAAATCGAGTCGTGATAACGCTCGACCACGGGGCGGGGGGAAGAAAAACTGCCGAATTAGTCAGGTGGATAGCCTCGCGCTTCAAATACAAGAACTACAATGACGTCGGGCTCGAAGCACTTGATGATGGTTCGGCCATCAAAGTTGGCGGGAAGCACGTTGTCTTCTCATCCGATACCTATGTAGTAAAACCCCTCTTCTTTCGCGGAGGGAATATTGGAAAACTTGCCGCCTGCGGAACGATTAACGATGTCGCAGTAATGGGCGCGAGGCCGATTGCCGCGCACTGCAACTTGCTTATTGAGGAAGGTTTTGACGAGGAAAAATTGGAAAAAATAATTGGTTCGATTTCGAAAGTTTTTCGCGCCAACGAAGTCCATTTATTGGGTGGAGATACAAAGGTGGGCGAGAGGGGGGCAGTTGACGGAATCGCAATCGGCATGTTCGGGATTGGGATTGCGGACAGGATAATTCTCGATTCGGGCCTCAAAAAAGGCGATGCCATAATCGTTTCCGGAACCATCGGCGACCACGAGATGGCCATAATGGCAGACAGGAAGGATTTGGGGATTGAGCTGAAAGTCAAAAGCGATTGCGCCCCCCTCTATGGGATGATTGAGAAGGCAAAACGCGCGGCGAATGCCGGAAGAATTCACGCAACGAACGTTGGAAAGATTCATGCGATGAAAGGGGCGGGAGCTGGCGGGGTTCATGCGATGAAAGACATTACGAGAGGGGGGTTGGCCGGCGCCCTCAACGAATTCGCCGCGAAATCCAAAGTCGGGATTGTTATTGAGGAGGAGGCGATTCCGGTCAGGAAAGACGTTTCTGCTGCCTGCGAGCTTTTGGGTTTCGACGTTTTCAATCTGGCATGCGAGGGAAAAATCGTGATGGGAGCCGCAAGCGGGAGCGCGGATGCAGTCCTGCGAGCGCTCAAAAAGAACGAATACGGGAAGAATGCGCGAATCGTTGGAGAAGTTTCCGGCGGGAAAGGCGCAGTCATCCTCAAAACAAAATACGGCGGGAA
>JAPLWU010000040.1 GCA_026396425.1 Microcaldota archaeon
AGGCGGGAGCTATGCCGAAAAGCGAGGGCTTTATTACCGTGCAGGTGAAGCCCACGAATCCCGCTATCCCCACCACGATTATGGCTGTCATGGCTATCTGGTAGAACTCGTTCCTGCACCACGCGGTCATTTGCGGCCTGTCGATGAGCTTCGAGAACATGTAGATGAGCGAGATTACGAAGAAGCCGATTAGGATTCCGAGCGCGCACAGCACCATCCAGTTGCCTAGCCAGGCCTGCCAGAACCCCACAAGCGGATCGGAAATCGCCAGTTCACTGCACACAGTTTCCATTGCCATATATGCACCTTATGCGCTCAGATGAGCCTCGTGAGCGCCGCGAGGTTTATGTCGTCGCCTATCAGCCTCGAAACCTCCCTTATGAACGTGAGCGTGAAGAATATGTTGAGGATTGGCAGGATTATCGCGAATATGAAAACCGCGTAAACTAGCTCGTAGATGAACCCGGTCTTGAAAATGGAGGAGACGATTTCGAGGACCAGGAATGGCTGCGAAAGCCCAAGCAGGAAGATTGACGATACTATGAAAACCACGAGCTTGAACAGGTTCGCAAATCCGGTGCCATCGCCCAGGTTTACGAGCCACTTGCCCATGTAGGTCATGAGGTTGTTTACGGTTGCGGTCGGGCCGACTACGGCGTAGTGCTTTTCCATTATGACATTGTTCATTATGAACGTCAGCGGGTAGACGAGGTAGAAGCCTATGGCAGTGGCAATGAGCGCGCCGCCTATCCCCCTTGTGAACGGGACCGAGCGCAGGACGATTCCGATTGGCAGGAATATTATCATCATCGAGGACTGGGCGAAATTGAGCAGCGCGGTCTGCGCCTCGGTGAGCCCTATGGCAATGCCCACCACGTTCATGACTATCCTCAGGAAGTCGAAAATCGCCCTGAAGGCCTGCCCTATCCTGAGTATGAAGCCCGTGTTTACGGGCATGAAGTAAAGCTCGACCGATGCCCACATGCCGAGCTGCATGCTGAGCGCGTTGAGCGCCACGTAGCGCGCCACGTACATGACCTCGACGTTCTGCAGGTATATCCTCGAGACGTCGAACATGTCGCTGACCCCGATGGCCCCGCCTGACGTGTAGCCGGTGACAGATGGCACTACCACGCTGTTGAGGAAGCTCCATAGGACGATGGTGATTCCCAGGATTACGGCGGTTGCGGCGGTCTGGTAGAGCTCGTTCTTGGCCCACGTCTGGCCCGCCTGCAGCTGGAGCGCCTCGGAAACCATGTAGATTATGGAAATGGCGAGGAAGGTCGCGAGAAGGGCGAGCAACGCAATCGGTATCCACTCCGCGGCGAATGAGGGGACGCCGACAGCCACGCAGCCGCTGAGCAGGAACAGGAAGAAAAGGGCGATTGCGGTTTTTTTCGCATCCATTCGTCACACCATTCCGGCCTTAAATTTTTGCATTCATTCCTCGCATTCATTCCTCGCATTTCTCGCACATGCCGACATTTATTTTACTTTAGATTATCCTCGTGAGCCCTGCTATCTCCACGTCCCCGCCGAGTATCGGGGAGAGGTTCCTCACGAACGCAACCGTGGCCATGAGGGTTATGAAAGGCACGAACGTGCCGTACATCATCCATTTCGCGGTCTTGTCGAGGTAGCCCCTCTCGCCTATCAGCCAGTTCTCGTTGAAAAACCGCCCAACGATGCCGCCGAGGTGCCTGGGTATCTCCAGCAGGTTCGCGGCGGTTATCTGGCCGGTCGTGATTTTGTCCCACAGGCCGACCGGGTCATCGGGGTAGGCAAGGCCCGTCTCCCTGACGAATTCCTCGGCATCGACGTTTATCACGTATTCGCCGGTCCCGGCTTTCATGAGGTTGTGCATGAGTATGAACGTGATTGGGTAGACGAGGTAGAGGCCTATTGCCATGGCAATCAGGAGCCCGCCGAGCTTCCTCGTGAAGAAGAACGTGCGGAATATGATTCCCATGACGAGCAGGGCCGGGAAGAGCGCGTCGCGGATGAGCTCGAGAAGGGCCTGCTGGACCGTGACTATGAGCATCATCTTCACGAGTATGTCGAAGGCGGTCGACATGCTCTCGCCCGCAATCGACAGCCCGATGAGGGGGGCGGACTTTACCCCGAGCCACGGGTGGATGTACTCGTTGAACGTCATGTTGGCATACGCAAACCACATGGTATACCTGTAGGTCTTAAGCATGTTGTAGGCCATGGCCTTGAGGTCGATGAGGGTTTTCTGCATATAAACGTAGGCGAGTGTTATGTGGGGGTTGGGATCGTTGGCTGCTATCTGCCCGGGCCCGTAAATTGCGATGTATTCGGCCGGCAGGGCCGCGGCGTATTCGGCCGGCAGGGCCGCCGGGATTATGAGCGCGCGCAGGCCGGAGCTGGTGAGGGCGATGAGCGCGATGAGCGAGCCGATTATGAAGGCCGAGGCGAAGGCCTGGAAAAGCTCGTTCTTGGCCCATGCCTTGAGCTGGCTGTGGCCTATGAGCGAGGCAAACATATAGGCGAGCGAAACGAGCATGACGGATATTATAACGCCTATGAGCGCCGCAGAGCGCCAATCGTCCCAGTAGCTCTCAGTGGTGTAGCGGCATTTCGAGTCGGAACCGCAAACGAGGCCTGAGCAGCAGGTATTGACCGCATCGCAGTCCCTGCCCGGCATGGCGCAGCTGCCGGTTATCACGACGCATCCCGAGATGAACATGAGGAAGGCAAGCGCGAATGCCAGGGCGAGCTTTTTTTCCACATTATTCACCAAAGCCCTTTACAAGGAATTTCGTCAGGCTCTTTATGAACGTGACTGTCACGAGCATGCTCAGCGCGGGCAGGAAGGATATCTGAAGGAAGAAGCTGAAGTCGAAAAGGAATATCCTGCCAATCCCCCAGCCCCCTGCAGCTAACCCTATCAGTTTGAGCAAGCTGGCCGGCTGGTTAAGCGGCACGTTGAGCCACCAGCCCCTGTCCGGCTCAAGATGGTCCATCGCCCAAGACGAGAAAACGTATGTTACCGGGAAGATTACGTACATGCCGAATGCCGCGGCAATGAGGAACGCGCCGGCATTGCGCGTGAACGGGAAAATCCTCAGTATGACGCCCATCGGGAGGACGATGGCGAAGGCTATCTGCTGGGCGACCTCGAGGATTATCCGCTGTATCATGAGGTTGGCTATTCCCACGGGGAAGAACCATGAGATGTTCTCGATGTTGGCGGCCACGCCCATCCACGGAGATAGATTAATCGCCGTGTTGGGGTTCGGGCCCATCTTGATTCTGAATGAGGAGTAGAACTCGAGCCTGTATTTGAACATGAACAGATCGTACGTGGTCTTCTCGCCGCTCTTTATCAGCCTGTCAAGGTAGTTCGTAGCGAGATTGAACGGTTCGCCTCCGGTAACCCAGCCCGACCACTGGCACGCCACGAAGGCGAAAAACGCGATGTTGGCCACGAGAACTACGGAGAGGATGGCCTGGTAGGTCTGGTCGTTGGCCCATGCCTGCCAGTCGTGCCTGCTGAAAGCCCTCGCGAACATCTGGGAAACCGCGACTATCAGCAGGATTATTATGAAGGAGATTGTGACGGCCGAATCCCTGCCGAGCAGGTCCACGGCGCACAACAGGAGGAAGGGGTCCATCACAGCACCTTTGCAAGCCCCATTATCTGGGCTTCCCCGCCAAGCGAGGTGGAAATGCTCCGGAAGAACGTGACGCATATGATGAGGTCAGTGAGGAAAAGCGCCGCGACTATCAGGCTCGCCCTTGCGGCCCACGCAACAATGTCCACGAAATAGTTGACGAGCTTTTCAGGGTCGAAGAAGGACAGGAACGCGAACTTCAGCACCTGCCAGACAAGGGGCAGGACGGTTTGCCCGATGGTTTTTATGTTATACCACAGCTTGGCGTACCAGCACTTGTCTAGGAGCGGGATGCAATCGCCCTTATATAGGTGGGACCAGAAGTCGGTGGTGGGTTTGGCAACCGGGTCGTCCAGATTTTCGACGCCGATTATCTCCTTGAAATTCCCCTCTCCGAGATTGCGCAGCTCGGCCGGAAGGGCGTCGGTGTCGGTAATGAGCGGGGGACGCGAGAGCTGCATGGCGCCGTATATCTGGAGGTTCATCACGAGCGTGAGCGGGTATATCACGTAGCACGTGATTGCCAGGGCGATTATGGTCGAGCCGAGCCTGCGCGTGATGGGGAACGCCCTCAGCACGATGCCGAGCGGGAGGAAGAACGCGAACATCTGCTCCTCCGAGAACTTGAGGAAGGCCTGCTGCGCGTATATCGCTATGATAACCATTCCCACGAAATCCGTGACCATGACGAGCCCGTTGAGAAGGGGCATGAGGCCTATGAACGGCATGAAGCCGAAGCTGATGGCGGTGAAGCCGGGCATTATGGGCAGGCTGACCGATGCCGAAAGCTCAACAAATGAGCCGAGGCCGAAGTCGCCTATCATCAGGATGAGGTAGCCGTTCAGAACGTCGCCAAACAACTGGGTCGAGCGGTCGTCATGGAGGCTGTCGAGTATATCGTTGCGTTCCGCGCTGCCCTTGTTCCAGTTTATGAATTCCCAAACTGCCCAATTCGGGGGGCTCACGAGCGTGTCGAAATACGCCTGGGCCATGCAGATGTGGCGGGCGCTGGTGCAACCGGGAATTGCGCCCCCGCCCACGAACATGCCGATTGCGGTGTTCATGAGCGCAAGCCCGACCACGAGGTTGGCAACGAGGAATGCCGAGAGCAGGGTTTCGTAGAGCTCGTTCTTGGCCCACGCATTGAGCTGGGGCGAGCGCATGAACTCGGCTATCATGTAGGCGATTACAACTACGAACATCGAAAGCAGAAGCGAGACGAATGTGATGGGCATCCAGTCGGCGTTCCAACCGCTAATGAGGCCAGGGATATCAATGGCCGCTTGGAGCAAAACCAAACCCGTCACCACTGTAAGCATTATCTTTCACACCATTTATATAGTTTCCACTGCTAAAACCGAACGACAACCGATGGAAGAAATGCGGGCCATTCAGGAAAAATGGCAGAAAAAATGGGGGGACGCCCGGGTTTTCGAACCTGATTCGGGTAGTGGCAAAAAGTTCTACCTGACCGCCGCATTCCCATACCCCAACAGCCCGCAGCATATCGGGCATGCACGCACGTATACCACCACCGACGTTTACGCGCGCTACAAGAGGATGAAGGGCTTCAACGTGCTCTTTCCGATGGCTTTCCACGTCACGGGAACGCCGATACTCGGCATGGCCAAAAGGCTCGCGTCCCGCGATGCGGAAATAATCGAAATATTTGAGCGGGTTTATGGAATACCACGGGAGGTTTCGACTTCCCTCAATGACCCCGTTCGCCTCGTCTCGCATTTCAGCAGGGAAATTGAGCAGGGAATGCGGGAGATGGGCTTCTCCATCGACTGGCGCAGGAAGTTCTACACCTACGACCCGGCCTTCAATTCGTACATACAGTGGCAGTTCAGGAAATTGGAGGAGAAGGGCTACATAACGAAAGGAACCCACCCTGTTCCGTGGTGCCCCTCTTGCAACAACGCGGTCGGCTCGCACGACACGAGAGGGGACGTCGACCCGGAGTTGGGCGAGTACGTCTGCATAAAATTTGCGTATATGGAAGGTTACCTCATTACCGGGACCTTCAGGCCCGAGACCGTTTACGGGGTTACCAATGTTTGGGTGAATCCTGCGGTCGAGTATAAGAAGGCGAAAATTGACGGGGAAGTTTACTATATTTCGAGAGAAGCGGCCGAAAAATTCGCCATGCAAGGAAGGGAAGTGGAAGTGATTGGCGAGGTTTCGGGAAGTGAGATGAAGGGCGAATGCGTAAATCCAGTTACCGGAGCGAAAATCCCGCTTTTGCCAGCGAGTTTTGTCGACCCGAAGAACGGCACCGGAGTCGTGATGAGCGTGCCTGCCCACGCGCCTTACGATTATCTGGCCTTGCGCGATTTGGGTTCGAAAATACTGCCGATTCAGGTTCTTGCGATTGAGGGATTTGGCAAGTTTCCGGCAAAAGAAATAGTCGAGAAAATGGGCGTGAGGGATCAGAACGACCCGAGGGCGGAGGAGGCGACGAAGGAGATTTACAGGAAAGAGGCGCACACGGGCAAAATGGTCGCCGGCGAGCATGCAAACGAACCGGTCATCGAGGCGAAGGAAAAAATAAAAGAGGAGCTGCTGAAAGCGAAAAAAGCTCTTGCCATGTACGAAATAGTCAATGGCCCTGTTTACTGCAGGTGCGGCGAGCTTTGCATCGTGAAGAGCGTTTCCGACCAGTGGTTCATAGACTACGGGAACCCGGAATGGAAAAAACTTGCCAAGGAGTGCTTCTCGCAGATGAAGATAATTCCGGAAAAGCTCTTGCCCGAATATTTGTACACGATTGACTGGCTGAAGGAGAAGGCCTGCACGCGCGCGAGCGGCCTCGGCACGAAATTCCCGTTCGACGAGACGAAGATGATTGAGGCCCTGTCAGATTCGACTGTTTACATGGCCTTCTATACGATTGCGCACCTGCTCGATAAGAATGAAAAACTGACAGAGGAGCAACTGGACTACGTATTTTTGGGGAAGGGCAAAGGAAAAGGCGGGGGGAAGGAAAAAGGCGACGCGAAACGCGGAGCGGGTAGCGGCGAGGCAAACGCGAGGAAAGGAAAGGGCGTGATGGGAGGGGATGCCGAGCTAAATGAGAGGCTTGAGAAGATGCGCGAGGAATTCCTTTACTGGTATCCTCTCGACTCCAGCCACTCGGCTGGCGATTTGGTGCACAACCACCTTACGTTCTTCATATTCAACCACGTGGCAGTGTTTCCGCGGGAGAAATGGCCGAAGCAGATAGCCACGAACGGTTTTGTCCTCATGGAAGGCTCGAAGATGAGCAAGAGCATGGGGAATATTCTCCCGCTGAGGACCGCGGTGGCCGAATACGGAGCTGACGTAGTTCGAATGTGCGTTGTCGCAGGCGCCGATTTGGACAGGGACAGCGATTTCAACCAGGCCATGGCCGACGGAGTGGCATCGCGCCTGAAGCATATTTTCTCGCTGAAGGATGCGGAATGCGGAGAGCCGGCGCCCATAGACGAGTGGCTGCTCTCGCGCCTCCACAGGCGCCTCAGGAATGCCGAATCGCAGTTCGAGCAGCTCAGGCTCAGGGACATTGCGCAGGAGTTCCTGTATTCGACTTTCAATGATTTCAGGTGGTACGAGAAGCGGGGCGGAAAGGGGGCTGCCCTGCGCGAGTATCTCGAGAACTGGTGCCTCGTGATGGGGCCGTTCATCCCGCATTTCGCCGAGGAGCTTTGGGAAGCGCTGGGAAAAAAGAAATTCGTGAAGGATGCCATGTTTGTTTCGCTTGCCGAGTTCCCGAAGGCGGACGAGAAGAAAATAACTTCGGCCGAGCGGGCGGAAAATGTCGTGGTGCAGACCGTTGAGGACGTCAAGCACATACTTGAAATAATAAGGAAGAAGCCCGCGCGCATCAACCTGTTCGTCGCCCCGCAGTGGAAGAGGAAACTTTATTCTCTCGCTTACAAGCACAAGCGCGTCGATGCCGCAATGAAGGAAGCGATGGCAGACGCCGAGTTGAAGCGCGAAGCAAAGGATGCCGCCAAAGTCCTGCAGGCATTAACTAAGAAGGTAAACGAGCTTTCGCCAGAAATGCTGGCCCAAGAGGAGGAGCTGGGAGCGCTCGGAGGAGCCGCTGAATTCCTTTCCCGCGAATTCGGGTGCGAGTGCGTCGTCATGATGGAGGGTGAGGCATCGGACGAGAAGGCGAAGAAGGCCTCTGCCGCAATGCCCATGAGGCCAGCCGTGCTTATTGAATGAGCGTTCAGCGCGCGGGTTGTTTACTTTGGTAAAATGCATCCGGGTTGAAAGGAAAAAAGCCGAGGAGGGGAGGAGGAAGCTCTGCGATGGCGGCCATCTGGATACGGGGTATAAGCCGGCCTCTTCGGGCGATTATGTTTATTTTGCGGTAAGGAAAAAACCCTCCGGCTATATGGTTTTTGAGAAAAAAATGCGCAAAATTTCCTTCAAACCCCACTCGCTGCATGAGGCGCTTGAGGGCAAGCTGAGCGCGAAGGAGATTGACGAAGTCGTGCGCTCTTTCGACGTTTTGGGCGACCTGGCAATCGTTGAGATTCCGCCAAAGCTCGTGCGGAAGCAGAAGCTCGTTGCCGAGGCGCTGATGCGGATTCACCCCAACGTTAAAACAGTTGCGAAAAAGATGGGCCCCATGGAGGGCGAATTCCGCGTAAGGAAGCTGAAGCATGTATTCGGCAGGCCCGGGTTCGAAACCGAATACCGCGAAAGCGGGTGCGTTTTCAGGCTCGACCCATCCAAGGTTTATTTTTCCCCGAGATTGTCGCATGAAAGGGAGAGAATTTCGGGGCTGGTGAAAGAAAAGGAAAAAATACTCGCCCTTTTTGCGGGAGTTGGCCCATTCCCGATTGTGATTGCGAACCGAAAGCCCAAAACGCAAATTGTTGCGATTGAGCTGAATCCACGGGCCTTTGATTACATGGTTGAGAATGTCCGGCTCAACAAAACCTTCAATATTACGCCCGTTCTCGGCGATGTCCGCGAGGTCGTGCCGGAAATTGCTGCCGGTTTCGCAGACAGGGTTCTGATGCCCTTGCCGAAAGGCGCGGAAAAATTTCTTGACGTGGCAATGCTCGGGGCGAAAAGGGGCGCGGTTGTACACTTGTACACGTTTGCAAAAAATGACGATCTGGAGGAAGTGAAAAAAGCCATAAGCGAGGCCGGAAAAAATGCCGGAAGAAAGACGAAAATCCTTCTTACGCGCAGGGTCAGGCCGTTCGCGCCGCACGTGGACCAGTTCGTGATTGATTTTCAGGTCTGCTGAGCTTAGGCATACTCGACTTTTTTCGGAATCGTATCGGGACTTATCTCGTTTCCTTTATCGAAAAACTTTTGGTACATGACAAAACCTCCAGGTATATCAGAGGGCTTTGGCTCGCCGAAAACTTCGTTCATGTGTTTCTTCAATGAATTTAGGAGAGAGTTGAAACGCCTGCAGTTATCTTCGTTTACAAGTTTGAATGCTTCCCTCAGTTTTTCTCGTAATTCGGGATCGTTTAAACCTTGACGAATAAAAAATACATCCGCATTTAACCTATAGGGCCTCCAAGCGTCCTTGGCTATTTCTCGCTCGACAAAAGCGAAACCGAGTCGAGGGTCAATTAAGAGTGGATTGAGGGAGAACTGGAATACATCAAGTTCTCTCCCCCCATCCCCATAAAACTTCTGAATCCAGGGGTTTACGAACGAGGCCAGATATTCATTCCGAACCTCTTT
>JAPLWU010000017.1 GCA_026396425.1 Microcaldota archaeon
TTCATCAGCATTCCCCCATGTTGCTCCCATGGGATCTTCATACTTAATACAAAAGCGAGAATGTTGATTCCAAATGCAACGAGCAAAAAGACGATTAATTTCTTAACAGATTTTTCCTTGTCAATAACCGGTTCTTTATCCATGAATCACTATTCTTTAGACCCGTATTTATGCCTTTGGTTTCGGTATGGGCTTGCTCGGTGGCTTCTTTGCAGTCCGACCGCATATCTTTATATACTGCCCTCGTGAAATCCAGTTTATGGGCGACCCAGAGTTCGAATCGGCGGTAAGGGACTCCATCACGAACATGAGGAATTCCAAATTTTCAGCGCAAGACGTTGCCAACTTTCTCGAATTGAAGGGCGCGCTCAACCAAGCACTGATTGACAGGAACATCTGCAAGCTCGAGAGCCGAAGCACCGAAGAACTCGACAGGAAAACCTCAACCTACAGGGAGCTTTTCGAGACCGGCCGCGCGATAATCTGGAAGCTCCAGATTCCGGAAGTTTCGCTTGATTCCCAGCGCATGAGAAGGCTCAAGGAACTGCTCAACTCCTGCCCCTACGAGCACAAGCTCGGATTCCTCCACAGGATGCGCGAGCTTTCCGAATCCTCCCGCGCCAAGAATCCGGAGCTTGCCCGGCTTCTCATGGCTCTCAGCGCCCTCAATGTTCCCCTCGCCGTCTCGAACGGAGTCGCGCGCGTGATTTCAGGCGACTCGGAATACTTCACCATCCCCCATCTGCAGCGCAGTGAAAACATAATCTCCGAGCTCCGCGACTCGCTCTCGCGGTTCGGCCTCTCCCTCGCCTACAATGATTCCTCGGCAACAATTTCGAAAGAGCAGCCAGGCGGGCAGGAGAGGTGCGTAAACGGGCTTGCAGTCCTCCTTGAGGCGGAAAAGCTCGAGGAATTCGACAAAAACGAGGCGCTCATAAGAAAGTTAAATGCGGCAATGCAAAAATGGGCGGTCATGAAGCCCGAAACCGAGGCGGATTACGAGGAAAAGGATGCCCTGCAGTCGATGCTTTCCGCAGCCCTTTCCAAGCGCACTTCTTTCCTCTCATCCTCGCAGGCCCCGCCCAATCAGCATGCGCTCATGCTCCGCGAGGAGGCCATGATAGTCGAGATTGCGACGGAAGGAAACGGGGGCGACAGGGGGTAATTTAATAATTTTTCCGTCATCCTATCTAATGGGACGAATTCTGATGGTTCCATGAATGCAATCGAGATGCGCGGCCTGACCAAGAAGTTCAACGGCTTCACGGCAGTCGACTCCATCTCGCTCGACATAAGGGAGGGCGAAATTTTCGGGCTCCTCGGCCCGAACGGGGCAGGCAAAACGACAACTATTTCGATGCTCTCCACGATTCTCGCGCCCACTTCGGGCTCGGCGAAAGTGTGGGGCCACGACATAGTGGGGGAAAAGGACGCTGTCCGCAAGTCCATAGGCATAGTCTTCCAGGACCCGAGCCTCGACGATGAGCTGACCGGCAGGGAGAACATGGACTTCCACGGCAGGCTCTACGATATTGACGGCGATACGAGGGGGAAAAGGATAACCGAACTGCTGAAACTCGTGGACCTCGAAAAACATGCCGACAAGCAGGTGAAAACATACTCCGGAGGCATGAAGCGGAGGCTGGAGATAGCGAGAGGCCTCATGCACAAGCCCAAGGTTCTCTTCCTTGACGAGCCAACGCTCGGCCTCGACCCGCAGACGCGAAGAAAACTGTGGGACTACATAAAGGACTTCAACCGAAAAGAGAAGGTTACCATAATACTCACGACCCATTACATGGAGGAGGCCGACTTCCTGTGCGGCCGCGTTGCCATAGTCGACCAGGGGAAGATAATACGGCTCGACACGCCCGAAAAATTGAAGGAGCTTCTCGGCGGCGACATACTCTCGATTGAAGTTTCGGACCCGAAAAAGCTCAGCGGGCTTTTGAAAAAGGCCAGCCTCGCAAGGAATGTGCAGATTGTCGGCAGCGCAATGAACGTAATCGCCTCGAACGGCAGCAGGACACTGCCCAAAATAATCGAGCTGGCCTGCAAGAACGGCATCGAAGTCAACACCGCGGTCATGAAACGGCCGAGCCTGGAGGACGTTTTCATCCATTACACCGGCAGGGGGATAAGGGAGCAGGAGGCCGAGCCAAAGCGTTCTGCGAGAATGCGGATGAGGCCGAGGGGACATTAATGGAAACCAACGCAATCTACACACTCTGGCTGAGGGAGATGAAGCGGTTCCTGCGCTCCAAGTCCCGCATAGTCGGGAACCTCTCGATGCCGTTCATCTGGCTGGCCATACTGGGAGTGGGGCTCAACACGAGCTTTGCCATCCCGGGCATCCAGTCCAACTACCTTGAGTTCATGGCCCCGGGCATAATCGTCATGTCGCTTCTCTTCACTTCCATCTTCTCAGGCGTTTCGGTCATATGGGACAAGCAGTTCGGCTTCCTGAAGGAGATATTGGTCGCGCCGGTTTCGAGGACGAGCATAGTGGTGGGAAAAATACTGGGAAGCACTACCATCTCGCTCATAAACGCCCTCCTCGTGCTGGCGATGGCGCTCCTCCTCGGGGCCCTGCCCGTCTCCTCGCTCACGCCCATCTCGCTCGCCGCCGCCCTTGTCATTATGGCTCTCGTTTCCATCTCCTTCGTTTCTTTCGGGCTTGCAATCGCCTCGACCATGAACAACATGGAGGGGTTCCAGATGATAATGAGCTTTCTCGTCATGCCCATTTTCTTCCTCTCAGGCGCGTTCTTCCCCCTCGACAAGGTGCCGGACTGGATGAAGGTGCTCACCCACCTCGACCCGCTCATGTACGGGGTTGACGGGCTGAGGGGCGCATTCATAGGCGTTTCCCAATTTCCCGTCCTCTTCGACATCGGCATACTCGCCGCATTCAGCGCCCTGATGATACTCGTCTCGAGCTACCTTTTCAGCAGGATGGGCGGATAAGGGATAAATAAATGGACGAATGGGATATCGCGCTCGGGCATTCGAACGATTCGAGCGAGCATGCTGATGGGATTGCAAACGCGGGATGATGGATCAAGGGGATAATGATGGGCGCACGAACTCCGGACATAAAATTCCTTTTCGAGCCACGCTCAGTTGCAATCATAGGCGCCTCGCACAGCCCCGAGAAAATCGGCTACACGGTTCTCGAGAACATCATCTCGGGTGGCTTCAAGGGTAAAATCTACCCCGTAAACCCGAATGGGGGTGAAATTCTCGGTATGAAGGTTTACAAAGCCCTCGACGACATTGAAGGGGAAATAGACCTTGCCTGCATCGTCATCCCCTCCAAATTCGTCTTCGATGCGGTGAAAAGCTGCGCCAAGAAGAAAGTCAAATTCATCCCCATTATTTCTTCGGGCTTTTCCGAAATCGGCAACATAGAAGAGGAAAAGAAAATAGCCGAGTTCGCCGAGCAGAACGGGATGCGAGTTCTCGGCCCCAACATTTTCGGCATCTACTCCGCCTCCTCTTCTCTCAACGCCACTTTCGGGCCGAAGGGAATCCTGCCGGGCAAAGTTGCGATAATCACGCAGAGCGGCGCGCTCGGGCTTTCGATGATCGGAAAAACCGCGCTTGAAAACATGGGCCTCTCGACCATCGTTTCGGTCGGCAACAAGTCCGACATCGACGAGGCCGACCTCCTCGACTACCTCGTCTTGCAGGACGCGACCACGATAATCCTGATGTACATAGAGGGAGTGCAGAAGGGCCAGAAGCTCATTTCGGCGCTCAAGAATGCGACGAAAAAGAAGCCAGTAATTGTAATCAAGTCCGGCCGCTCGGAGCGGGGCGCGCGCGCAGCCGCCTCGCACACGGGCTCGCTCGCAGGCTCGGATGAGATTTTCGACGGAGTTAT
>JAPLWU010000109.1 GCA_026396425.1 Microcaldota archaeon
GGCCCTCAATCTTCCCTTGCTGCCCACTCCGGAAGGCACGTTCTTGAAAAGCGTGTCAATCAGCTGGCCCATTTTCGGCTTTACCTCCTCACCGGTCAGCTTCGTCGTTATCAATCTTACGCCGCAGTTGGAGATAACAATCCCGTTTGCAACGAAGTTGTGCGTCTCGGCAATCGAAAAATCGTAAACCTCGCCCGAGTAATCGACCTCATCGACAGAAACAATTTCATCAAACAATACCCCGCTCGCCCCAATCTCGCCTTCCATGCGCTTCTTGAAAGATGCGAACGATTCGAATTTCTGGCCTATCCTCTGGCCGCATTTTTCGTAATACGCCCTTTCAACGAAACGCGCATTGGCAATCCATGAGCAAAGCAGCCCCTGCGCCTCGCGCAGCGAAAGCCCCTTCCCCTTCAGCTCCCTCGCTCTCGCGGCAATCTCGGTTCTTCCCGAATGCTGCTCCCTCTTCCTAAGCAGGTAGAGGCATGCAACCTCGGCAGTTTTCCTCTTCTTCGCAGAATACTCAAATCCGACGCGCCCGTAAAGTCTCAGCAGATTCCCCTCCTCTCCGGAAATCTCCAACCGAAGCCTTACGGTCCTCCCGGCCTTATTCCTATGTTCGTCGCGCTGCGCTATCTTTGCCGTTTTCACTCCGAATTCCTCAAGAAGGTTCATGATGTCGATGAAAAACATCCTGCCGCCTTCGACATTTTTCACGTTCTTGTTCTGCGAAACTATCGGCATGTAGAAGCCCGTTTTGCTAAGCGTTGCCGGAGTCGTGAGCTCCGCCCCGAAAAATCCCGCGAGGAACAGCCGCTTGACCCACCTGGGCGATTCTTTTATCCACTTGGGCACCCCAAAATCAGAGCATGTTTTTCTTCCCGCGGGCATCCCAAGCTCGGCAAGCCGCCCCGCAAACTCCTGCGAGTAAACGTGCAATTCCGCGCACTTGGCCTCGAACTCCTTCCTCCCGTACTGCGTCTCAATCGCGTGTTTCCTCGTCCTCTCAAAAACGTGCGCATGGAACCCCAGCCTCTCAATATCGCGCTTCATGGCCTGCAAATCCTCAAGCCTTCCGTACGCGCATGCACGCGGTTTGCCGCTGCACGCCGTCAGGCTGCCGTCGCCCATCATGTACCCAAAAACTTTCGCGAATATCGCCGTTTCCTCAACCGCCTCAACCCCCCGGTTCTCGAACTCAACCCCTTCGAACAGGCTGATTCCGATTTCCTCCCCAACGCCCAGTTTTCCGGCCTCCCTCATCCCCCCGCGCGTCATCACGGGGTGGTCTTCGGAGCAAACGAGAGTTTTCCCGCACCTCGTAGCAAGCCTGAGCATCCTCCTGTCCGCCTTTTTCGAAAGGAAGGCAATCGGCCTTGCATCCGCGAGCTTCCCCCCAACAAGTGAGCGCACCATCATCGCGCTCCCGAACATGCTCACGAAGTAATTCCCCGAAACGTCAAAAGAACGAAACATTTCAGCAAATTTTTCTATCGGCATAGCGAAGCCGAATTCCGTCATCACGCGCGAGCCGGCGCCGATGCAGTTGATATCATACCCGACCCCGCCAGGCGAGACAATCCCCTTGTCTTCCGGGTCGAATGCCGCTACTCCGCCAATCGGAAAGCCGTAGCCCTCGTGCCCGTCCGGCATAATAAAAGAGCTTCTCACGATTCCGGGCAGTTTCGCCACGTTCGTTGCCTGCGAGAACGACCTGTCCCTTCCCATCATATGCGCAACGCTGTCGATTCCGTAAATAGTAACCGGCACGCGCATCTCGCCGCTCTTCTCAATCTGCCACTTCGCCTCTCCAATCTTCTTCAGTTCGACCATGAAACCACCAACAAATCCCAAAACCAGGCCACGGAATTCAGCCAAAGTCTTCAAGCGCCTTTAGAACCCCCTTCTTGAAGCGTGGAATGTCGCCCTTTACGGTTTCCCAAACGACCTTGGCATCAACGCTGAAATACTGATGCGTTAGAATGTCCCTCATCGCAGCCGCTTTCTTCCATTCCGCCTCCCGGTGCTTTTCCTTAAACGCAATGGGAAGCGCCTTCGTGGCTTCCCCGATGACTTCCAGCCTCCTCACCACCGCATCCTGAAGCTCGGTATCCCCCCTGAAATCATAAAAATTCTTGCCAGAAACGTATCCCTCTATCGCATTGATGGATTCGAGGATGTGTGCTAGAAACACCTTCGGCTCCTTCACATTATCGCCCTCGCGTCCCTGTTTACGTAAGGCTTAATCGAGTCGCTCACGGAGCGAAAGGTTACGAGGTCGACGCTCTTTCCCAGGGAAAGTTCAAGCTCCCCCTTCATCTCGGCCATCTCGAAAAGAGAGAATCCCGGAGGAGGGTCGAACAATATGTCCACGTCGCTTTTCGGTCCGTCACCGCCTCTTGCAACGCTACCGAAAAGCGAGGCCTTCCTGACCCTGTGCCCGCTCAGAATCCGTTTTATCTCCCTCATCGAAGACGGCTTCACGGTTCAATTGTCTCCCCGCTGGGATATAAACTTTATGCACGCGTTGAGCAAGCACGAACGGTTATCGAGAAACGAGTGAAAGAGAAACGGGATTTGGAGGGGCAAGAGCGCACTGGCCCATCCTCCCCAGTATCCTCGCTGAAATCCTCAACCATATAAGGGCGCGAGTCAGGAAACGCATCGTTGGTTTGCTGGAGACTCGCTCCCCTCTCTACTTCGCTCGCAGAATTAAAAAACGTTGCTTTCGCTCCCAAATCCCGAATCCAAAAAATAAAAATGAAAAAATCAGAATCAGAAGCCGTTGTACCTGCGGATGTCGGCCCAAATCGCGGCTATGTCGAGTTCGGCCCTAACCTGCACTTCATTCCCTTCCGTTTTCGCATCCACCTTTGCAATTGAGGCCGGAGTGGGCTCGCGAGGCACGGCGCGCTCATCTTTGCCTTCCCTTTTGCCCGTTACCCGGTCCAGGTGGTCGTCGAATCCGCCCAGCTCCAATTTTCCATTCCTGCGTCTGCCTCTCGGGTCGTCATCGAATCCGCCGAGATTCAATTGCTGCTTTCCCATCAAATCAGGCATTGATTCGCGCCTTGCTGTCGCACTTCCAATCGCCCTTTCCACTGCGCCAGTCCCTAGTCTACCTGTGGAACCGTCCACCAACTCCTTCGTACCGTCCACCACCAACCATCGTTTTTTCCATTTTTTTCACCTCTTTTTTTATCTCGAAAATTCTTTCGTTTCATTTTCTTGCAAGATTCGAAAGCGCCCTGCTAACCGCATCAGGTCCGCCCGCAAACAGCGCACCCCTAAGTCCCTTCCCGGCCAATCGTTCGATTGCGGGCTTCGCCTCTTCACGTTTTTGCGGATTGACTGCGGGCCCCGCTTTATCTGGTGCTTCTCTCAGCGAGGTTTCAACCATAACCGTTGCAAAAAGGCCTTGAATCATAACCGGCGGTTTTAACTTTTTCCTGTCGGCTGGCGGGCGACTTCTCCCAAAAACATTCGCACCAACTCTCCATCTATTCGCGTCCCTGCGCCTGTTGATTCCCGAGTGCTGGCCTCCCATCACATGACGCAAATCCCGGACTCCTGCATGCCGCGGTTGTTTCGTTCTTTGCACCATCTTTTTCTCACCCCGTTTTTTTATCGCCTAAGCTAACATTTTGGACATCGCGCGCCCCTATTTTCTCTTCCTAGGGACGCTTACCTAAAATAGAAGTAAAACCCAAAGTAGACTGGAGACGAAGGAACAGGCTCAATGTATTCTCCAATCTCGCGCATTGGCTATGATTATGCGTGGGGTAATTTAAATAGATTTCGCTCACCTGCTCAGAAGTAGGCGCTGACCATCCTCTTCTCGCGCTCGAACTCCTCGGTGATTAAACCGCCGAGAACCCGCGCGCTCGGAACCCCGACGAAAGCAATCCGGCCGTTTATGGCTATCGTCGGCGTGGCCTCGATGTTGTAATCGTTCGCTATGTTCTCGCCCTCGCTCGTGGCAACGCTTATCTCCCGCAGTATGACGTGCTCGCCCTTCTTCCTCGTTACGCTCTCCGCAATCTTGAGCGCTTTCGGGGAATAGGGGCAATTGGGCGAAGTGAGAACCTCGACGTAAACTGGCGCCATACGCTATGTTCTTAAATTTGCCAATATAAATGCCTTGTGGTTTTAGTCGGTGAGCTTTTGATAATAGGACTGACGGGCACCTTCGGTGCCGGAAAGGGCGAGGTCGCCAAATACCTGAAGGGGAAGGGCTTCGCCTACCACTCGTGCTCCGACGTCCTCCGCGAGGAGCTCAAGAGGCGCGGGGTGGAGGAAAACGTCGACAATCTCGCCGAGCTCGGCAACAGGATAAGAATGACGCACGGCGATGGGGAGCTTGCGCGAAGGCTGCTCAAGACAATCCGCGAGCGAGGCGAGAAAAATTCCGTCGTTGACAGTCTTCGGACTCCCGGCGAAATCGAGGAGTTGCGAAAGGCGGGCGACTTCCACCTAATCGCGCTCGACGCGCTCCCCGAAATCCGCTACGCGCGCATAAAGCTGCGCAACAGGCCGGGCGACAACGTGAGCTACGAGAAATTCCTCGAGCAGGAGCGCTCCCAGCTCAGCGGCCAGCTGGGGAGCTGGGGAAAAAGGCAGATGATATTTTAAAGCATATCGAACAAAAATAATAAAACGCAACATACGGATAAAAACACAGGAAGTGATTTCGTGGGGGACCCGTTCAGGAGAAAAGTTCATCCAAGGCTTTCGTGGGACGAATATTTCCTCAAGATTGCAATGCTCGTTGCCGAGCGCTCGACATGCAGGCGCCACCACATCGGCGCGGTTATTGTGCGGGATAGGCAAATATTGACTACCGGATACAACGGCGCGGCCGCAGGCGTAAAAGACTGTCTAGAGCTCGGTTGCCTCCGGGATGAATTGGACATTCCGTCCGGCGAGCGCCACGAAATCTGCCGGGCAATTCACGCGGAGCAGAATGCCATAATCCAGGCTGGCCTTCACGGAATAAGCATTGAGGGAGCCACTATATACTGCACGCATTCGCCCTGCATCCTCTGCGCAAAGATGCTTGTTAATGCGAGGGTGAAGAAGTTCATGACTTACGGGGACTACCCGGACAAGGCCGCGCTCGAGCTCTTTAAGGAAGCAGGCGTGGAATTCGCAAAAGGCAGGAAGCCGGACCCGAAAATCAGCACGCTCGACTAATCTTTTTCTTATTCTATGTGTTTTATTTTCTCCACTCTTGTGTGTGCGAAATAGCTGTAGTCCGCGATGTAACCCGAGAACCTTTTCTTGAACTCGTCGATAAACTGCTCGAATTCCTCATGCGACGAAAAGAGGGCCTCGACCTCGAAGTCGGCAAAGCCGGTCGTCTCATCAATATACGCGACGTTCGGATGGCTGCTTGCGAAAGAAACCATCCTCTTGTACTGCGAAAGGTCGGTAAGTGTGAAATTCGCCTTGTAAAGCGTGAGCCCGAGCGCCTTCGTATCCACCATAACCCGGAAGCCCATTATCACTCCCTTTTTCAAGAGGGATTTTATGCACTTTGCCACCGTAAGAGGGGACAGGCCTAGGGACTCGGCGATTTTGACGGTCGGCGCCCTTGCATCCCCGGATATTCTCCTCAAGACTTCCAGCTCATTCTTCGTGACTTTCACACTTTCGCTTTTTACGAGGCGGTAGATTTTTTTCTCCCCTCCGCCCGGGAATCCGCCGAAATCATACATCGAATTGTAAAGCGAAAGAGCGATCCCCCTAAAATGGCGTTTATATCTGGCTGAAAAATCCCTCCAGAAGGAATTGAACTCCCCGACATCCTTCACCCAGAAAACCACGCCAACAGAATATTCGCCTTCTATGCGCGCAACCCACCATGCATTTTTACACTTCACGAGCGCCCTAACTATTCTCGATTCAATCCCCGGGGTTGCCCCTCTTATCTTAAGGTAAACCCTTATTCCGAAATACCCCAGCTTCATCACGTCGACCATCGTGTAAAAATAGCGTAAGATTCCGCCTTCGGCGAGTCTTTTTATCCTGAAATTCACCACGCTCTTGTTTGTCCTCAGCTCCCTGGCCAGCGCGCTTTCGCTCCTCCTCGAGTTCATGTCAAGCGCCTGCAGGAGCCTTACGTCCAGTCTGTCGAGCTTTACCGTTTTCATTGTTCATTAATATGTTTTTTCCTATATTTATATGTTTCTGAACAATTTTTTATCAATTAGTTTTATCATCTACTTCCTCCAAATCCATATGCTCATGGGCAGCAAACTCAAGGGGCCGGAGCAGTACCCGCACCGCGTTGCAAAAATCTGGGACAATTACGTCGACTGGGGGAGCAGGCGCAGTGCCGAGAACGGCTTCTTCACCAAACTTCTGGTAAGCCACGGAATCAGCAGAGGAGCCCGTATTCTCGACATGGCCGCAGGCACGGGCTTCCACTCAATAGGGCTGGCAAGAGAAGGATTCAAAGTGACTGCATGCGACGGAAGCCCTCACATGCTAAACGTCCTCAGGGATAATGCGAGAAAAAATAACGTAGACGTGGCAAGCCTTCAAGCTTACTGGAATTCTCTCGATTCGGTTCTCCCTCCGGGCAATTTCGACGCCTGCATATGCCTTGGGAATTCTTTCACGCATGTCTCTTTCGAAGAAAGGGAAACTGTTCTTGCCCAGATTGCGATGCTACTTTCGCCCGGAGGCATTTACGTGTTCGACCACAGGAATTTCGAAAGAATAATCGAAACCGGAGAGATAAACGGTGGAAGCATATACCGCAAAGATGCAAAAATAAGCGTGATAAGGGCCACTAGCGAGCTAGTCGAGGTTTCTTATACGGTAAAGGGCGTTACCTTCCCTCTATCCTACCACCCTGTTTTTTTCGAAAAAGTTCCTGAGATGCTGCAAAAAGCTGGCTTCGGGCCTCTCGAGTTCTACGGGGATTTCAAAAAGGGAGAAAGGGACGCTTCCTTCTTCCAGTGGGTCGCCGAGAAAATGACCTAAAGGACCTCTTCCATTATCCTCATGGCGCAGTATTTCCCGCACATGGAGCATGCCTTCGAGTTCGATTTCTTCCTTTTGAAGTATTTTTTCGCCCTCTCCGGGTCAATCGCAATCTCGAATTGTTTTTCCCAGTCGAGTTTTGCCCTCGCTTTCGAAAGCTCCAAATCCTTCCACTCGCCTCTCCCCTTCACAATATCGGCTGCATGCGCGGCAATCTTCGTCGCTATTACGCCATCGCGCACATCCTCAACAGTAGGAAAAGCGAGATGCTCTGAAGGAGTGACAACGCACAAAAAGTCCGCGCCGGCAGCAGCGGCAACTGTCCCTCCAATCGCGGCAGTTATGTGGTCGTAGCCCGGCGCGATATCGGTGACGAGCGGGCCGAGAACGTAATAGGGCGCCCCGCCGCATAATTTTTTCTGCAGCCTGACGTTCTCCCCAATCTTGTCCAGCGCCATGTGGCCCGGCCCCTCGCAAATCACCTGCACGTTTTTCGCGTGCGCCCTTTTCACGAGTTCGCCCTGCACCTTCAGCTCGTGCAGCTGCGCCCCGTCGCCCCCGTCGGCTATGCAGCCCGGCCTCAGCGCATCCCCGATGCTGATTACGGTGTCATTTTTCGCAAGCAGTTCGAGTATATAATCAAAGTTCGTGTAAAGCGGATTCTCCTTTTCATTGTGGAGCATCCAGGAAGCGAGAAAACCCCCGCCCCGGCTGACCATCTTTATGGTCCTCTTCCTGGCGAGTTCGACTCCCTCACGCAAAACGGCCGCGTGTATGGTCAAAAAGTCCGCCCCGAGTTCAATGTGCTTCTCAATCTCGTTAAGCATCCGGTCCTCGCTTATCCCGTCGATGCCCCTGCAAGCAAACGCGCCGTAAACCGGAACGGTTCCTACGGGAATTGGTGAGGCTTTCACAATCGCTTTCAGCGTTTCGTGCGGCTTGACCATGCTCAAATCCATCACGGCATCCGCGCCCGCCTTCGCAGCCACGCGGACCTTCGTCAACTCCTCCTTCAATGAGTGGTAATCCTCGGAAGTGCCGACGTTCGCATTGATTTTTGTGGAAAGGGATTCGCCAACACCGCAGGCTCGCTTCCCCTCGCCCAAAACTACGGTTCTTCCTTTCGCAACAAGCTCGCGAAGTTTTTTCTCGCTAACTCCCTCTTTTTTTGCCACCTCTCGAACTTCTTCGCTTATCCCCTCTCGTTTCGCTTCAAGCATTTGCAAAAAATCACCAGTTTTAATCGCAAGTTCTCTCAGTTCATTCCCCGCACGGCCTGCCAAAGCATGAATCTCCGAAGCAACTTATAAAACCTTTGTGAATTGCCTTAGCCCATCAGCTGTTTCACGATGAAATCCGGGTCGAACTTCCGCAGGTCGCCGTAGGCCTGCCCGACCCCCAAGAAAAGGACCGGCACCCCCGTCGCGCTGCTCACCGAAAGCGCGGTTCCCCCTTTGGCATCGCAGTCCAGCTTGGTGAGTATCACTCCATCAATCCCGACCGCCTCGTTGAAGCTTCTCACCTGGTTTACGAGCGCGTTGCCGGCGATGCTCTCGCCAACGAAAAGTTTGAGGTCCGGCTTTACCACCCTGTTCATCTTCTTCATTTCGTTCACGAGGTTGACGTTCGTTTCCTGCCTTCCCGAGCTGTCTATGAGCACGATGTCGATTTTGTTCGAGCGCGCGTAGTTCACCGCGTCGAAGGCGACCGCGGCCGGGTCAGCGCCGTAGCCCTTCTTTATCGCCTTTATTCCGAGTCGGTCGGCATGGTGCTCGGTCTGCTCGATTGCGGCCGCCCTGAAAGTATCCGATGCCGAGAACACGCAGGTATGCCCCGCGTCAATGAACATGCTCGCGAGCTTTGCCATGGTGGTGGTCTTGCCTGCGCCGTTCGGGCCCATGACGAGAATCTTGAATGGCTTTTCGGATTTTTCGGCCAGCGCGAATATGTCGGGCCCGCTGATTGCCATCACTTCGCGCAGGGCGGCCGAAACCGCCTCCCTTATCGCTTCGTTTGTTCTGCCCCTCGCAACCTTCATCCCCACTACCCGTTTTCTTATGTCCAAGGTTATTTTTTCCGCAACCTCGTAGGCAACGTCGGCCTCGAGAAGCGACAGGTTCAACCCATCCAGCAATTCCTCGACGTCCTTCTCCTTTATCTCAATCTCGTTCGAGATTATCCCGCGCACCCGCGTCTCGAGGCTCAGTTTTGCCTCGAGTTTTTTAGATTCTTGCGGCTTCCGTTCCTCTCTGGCCGCGGGCTCTTCCGGCCCCTCTTTTTCGGGCAGCCTTTGCGGCTCTTTCCTCCAGGGCTCTTTTCGCTCAGGCATTACCGCCTGCCTTTCCTGCTTCCTCTCGGGTTTTTTATGCTGCCCCTCCCGCACCTGCGGCTCTTCCCTCGCGGGTTCCCGCTGCTTCCTTTGCTCCAGTTCCTCCCGCAACTCGGGCTTGCTCCCGGCCTTATACCGCTCCTCGAAAACTAGCTTTTCATCTGGCGTTTTTGGTTCCGGCGGTTTCTCTTCGCGAGGCGAAGGGGCAGTTTCGAGTTCTCCCTCTTTTTCCTTCCCCTCGCGCCCGCCCGTTTCTCCTTCTTTTTCCTTCTCCTCCCGCAACTCGGGCGTTGTCCCCAAGCGCTCTTCCGTCCCATCTCCGGACTCTTTCACCTGCTCGGTTTTTTGTGAGAAGGAGCTTACGAACGATTTCAGCTTGTCCTTAAGGAGATTGAACATCGGATCCCTTTTCGACAATCCTCCTTATCTCGCCTTCTACGAACGCAATCCTGTTGTACGTGCCATCCATGGCCTTCCTCACGTCCACCATCCCCTTGTCGAGTTCCGCCTTCCTCGCCTCCAGGAACACGATTGCATCCGGGGCCGTCTTCCTTATCATTATGCCCGCGCCCACGTTCACGAGGACTTTCTCGCAGTCCGTCACCTTCGCGCCCGCGTAAACTCCGGAGCCCATGTTGAGCAGAATCTCGTTCTTCTTCATCCTGTCGAGGTTCTTTATCGACTCGATTACCGCGTTTATCTCATTCGTTGCCAGCTGGATGGAGCCCATCTGCTCCTGCAGCGCCCGGCCCTGCTGCCTGTAGGCCTGCGCGTCGTAAACGAGCTTCGAGAACTCCCTTTCATTCCGTACCATCATCCATCACCGGTAATCCGCGTATGCCCGCCGCGGGGTTAATCCTTCGGTTAGGCCTTCTCGACCTTATCTATCTTTATCTTGTTCCTTTTTAACCTATGGTTTCCGCCAATGAGCGCGTATGTCTTTTCCACGGCAAACTTTTCGTTGGGCGCCTCGACGGACTTCTTGAATTTCCTCCTTTCTTCCTTCATCTCCATCTCTCCGCTTACCACAAATCTCATCCAACACACCTCTTATCTTACCGGGGTTCCCGGTGCGACCTCCTTCTCGAAGCTTGCAACTACGACCACCTGCCCGCCGTCGGCAGCGAGCAGCATCCCCTGCGATTCGATGCCCCTTATGACTCTCGGCTGCAGGTTGGCCACAATCACGATTATCTTGCCCACCATCTCTTCCGGCGCATAATACTGCCTGATGCCGGCAACAATCTGCCTTTTCTCCGAACCCAGGTCAACGGACATCTTGATCAGCTTGTCCGCCCCCAGAACTCCCTCGGCCGTTAATACTACCCCAACTCTCATTTCGACCTTGCAGAAGTCCTCGTAGGTTATGGTTTCAGCCATTTCCTCACCATCGCCTCTTTTCCTTCTTCATCCGCGCATTCCGCCATCCATACGAAGCTATATGAAGCCGAGCGCCTCGTCGAGCCTGATGGTCTCGAACCCGCTCGTGTGTTCGCCAACGACATAACCGTTCGAATTCGCAATCACGCACGTTCCAACGAAGGCGTTCCCCATGTTGGCGGTCCCGATGCCGCCCCGCATCCCGAGCTCCTTCTCCAATTTATCGAGCTCATCTCCGGCTGAATTGTGCAGTAAGAAGCCGCCGTTGGTCAGCACGCAGGAGGCGCCGGCGGTCTCGTAAGGGCCGATTTTGCGCCTGAGCACCTCGACCCCCAGGCATTCGCCTATCTTCCTCGCGTTCGCGGCGGTTATCCTCGGGTTGACGATTGCCACCCTGTCGTTGGCCGCAACGTTCATGCCAAGCGCCGTGTGCCTGTCCCTGACTACGAGCACCTCGAGCCCGAGCGCCCTGAACTCCTCGGCCTCCTCCTTTGAAACGAACTCGGGCAACGCTATCCCGCGCGAGTTCATGCAGCAGAATATGCCCAGCAGTTCGGAGCTGTCCACAGAAGCCCGCGCCACGCGCGTTCCGAACGCCTCGCCGCAAATCCGCACGAATTTCTCGGGCGAGTTCTTGGGCACAATCGTGATTTTCTCGCTCGTCTTGGCGAATATTCCGACGAAAGAATTGCCCTCGAAAACTGCTTTAAGCCGCAACCAAACACTCCCCTTTTGTATGAATCCTCTCCCTGTCTTTCCGCTTCCCCTCTCCAGCAGGCATGTTAAGGTCCCTTCCCTCGGCCTCCCTTACCATCCCCGGCCGGTCCGTTCGGGCCCCTCTTCCAGGCTTCCCCCCTGTCCTCAGCAGTCCAGCCT
>JAPLWU010000079.1 GCA_026396425.1 Microcaldota archaeon
AACTGCCAGAACCGCCGGCCCCGCTGCCTGAGCCCGTTCCACCCTGCCCGTAAAGCGAGGCGCCCGCATCCTGCATCACGCGCTTGAGGGTTTCTGTTTTCGCCCTAACTTCAACGAGGTCCTTTTTCTCGAGGGCGGACTTCAGGGCGTTGGCTGCCTCGCGAATTCGGGATTTTTGGTCGTCGCTGAGTTTGTCCGCGAGGTCGGAAAGCAATTTTTCGCTGGCGTAAACCATGGATTCCGCACCGTTGAATGCTTCCGCCCTCTCGCGCTCCTCCTTGTCCTTGTCCGAGAAGGCCTCCGCGTCCCTTATCTTCGAGTCAATGTCGTCCTTCGAGAGCTTGTGAGGCGCGGTGATGATTACTCTCTGCTCCTTCGCCGTAGCTTTGTCCTTCGCGGATACGCTGATGATTCCGTTGGCATCGATGTCGAAGGTCACCTCGACCTGCGGGATGCCCCTCTGGGCCGGGGGAATGCCAACGAGGTTGAACCTCCCCAGCTCGATATTGTCCTTTGACATGGCGCGCTCGCCCTGCAGCACGTGTATTTCGACCGTAGTCTGCGAGTCCGCGGCAGTTGTAAAAATCTGGCTCTTTCTGGTCGGGATGGTCGTGTTCCGGTCAATCAGCTTGGTGAAAACCCCGCCGAGAGTTTCGATTCCAAGCGAAAGAGGCGTGACGTCAAGCAGAAGGATGTCCTTCACCTCGCCCGCGAGAACTCCTCCCTGTATCGCGGCGCCGAAAGCGACGCATTCCATGGGGTCGACTCCCCTCTCCACTTTTTTGCCAAAAGTCTCCTCCACGAATTTCTGCACGATTGGCATGCGCGTCGGCCCGCCCACCATTATGATTTTCCCTATGTCCGCCGGCGTGAGTTTCGAATCCGAGAGCGCCCTTTCGACCGAGAGCTTGCACTTCCTCACAATCTGGCCCACGAGCTCCTCGAGCTTTGCCCGTGAGAGGTTGTACGAGAAGTGCGCGGGCTTGTTGTCCTTCGAGGCGAGGAAGGGCAGATTTATCTCGCTGTTGAGCGTCGTCGAGAGCTCTATTTTTGCCTTTTCCGCCGCCTCGCGCAGCCTCTGCATTGCGGTCCTGTCGCCCGTTACGTCTATTCCCGATTCTGACTTGAACTGCTGGACCAAAAATTTCACAATTACCTCGTCCATGTCGGTCCCGCCAAGCTGCGTGTCTCCGCTCGTGCTCTTGACCTCGAAAACGCCTCCCCCGAACTCCATTATCGTAACGTCGAGGGTTCCGCCCCCGAAATCAAACACGAGAATCTTGTGCTCCTTGTCGGCCTTGTCGAGCCCGTATGCAAGAGCTGCTGCGGTGGGCTCGTTTATTATCCTCACAACTTCGAGCCCCGCGATTGAACCCGCATCCTTCGTTGCCTGCCTCTGGTTGTCGTTGAAGTAGGCCGGAACCGTGATTACGGCCTTCTGGATTTTCTCGCCGAGGAAAGTTTCCGCGTCGGTTTTTATCTTCTGCAAAATGTAGGCTGAAATCTCCTGCGGGGCGTATTCCTTCCCGAAAACCTTGTATTTGTAGTCGGTTCCCATCTTCCTCTTGGCCGCCGTTATCGTCCCCTCCGGGTTCGTGACCGCCTGCCTCCTGGCCGGCTCGCCGACGAGCCTGCTCCCGTCTTTCGTGAAAGCCACCACCGACGGGAATGCCTTTCCCGCAACAGTCGCGCCTTCTGCGCTCGGTATCAATACCGGCCTTCCCGCTTCTAAGACTGCTGCTGCCGAATTCGAAGTTCCAAGGTCAATTCCTATTATTTTCATCCAAATCACCTTCATCAAACATTAATTTTCAAATTTCAATTCGCTCCATTCATTTTCATTCTGTGTTTTTCAGTCTCGTTTCGTTCGCCTTCCAATCTCGCTTCATTCTCTTTCGTTTTTTGTTTTTTCGTCTCGCGTCATCCGCCTTCTTTTCCATTTTTTTCATTCCATTTTCAATTATTTCCCGTTTTTTCATCGGGTTGTTTTTTCGGCTCTTCTTCTCCCTTCGTTTCTTTTTTCTCGTCTTTTTTCGAGACGCAAACATCCGCATGCCTCAGCACGCGGCCATTGCAGACATAACCCTTCCTTATTTCTTCGAGTATTGCGCCGTCATTTTCGCCTTCTTTCATTTCAGTTGCATTGTGCATTTCCGGGTCGAACTTTTTCCCAACACACTCGATGCACTCAACTCCATGCGAGCGGAGAAACGAAACCATTTTTTTGTGGACCAGTTCGATTCCCGTCTCGTCATCAGGGTGCTTGAGCGCGAGCTCGAATTCATCAATGATTGGGAGAAGCTCGCACAGCAATTGCTCTTTCGAGCGTTGCTTCGTTTCGGCCGTCTCCTTCTGGACTCTTTTCTTGTAGTTCTCGAACTCGGCCTGCAAACGCTTGAGATGGTCGGTCAATTCCTGCACGCCATCGCTCGTGTTAGCTGGTGCTTCGTCCGTTTTCTCCGGCCCATTCTCTTTCTTCTCTTCGTCTCCCACCTTACCATCCCGATTATCTGTTCGTGTTGCCATCGATTTCCTTGGCGAGCCTGCGGATGTCGCCCATCATGCGGAGCATGTCCGTCTGCATCTCCTTTACCATCTCCTCCATGCGCGCATGGCGCAGGTAGTAGCGGTGCTGCTCCTTCATGACTATGCCCGCCTGCTCGAGCCTCCCAAGGTGGTGGATGACTGTAACGCGCTTGACTCCTGAGAACAGTGAGAGCTCCGATGCGCCGATGCCCCTCTCCTCGTTGCATTTCGCGATTAGGGCGCGGAAAACCTGCGTGACTGTCCTGTCCGTATCCCTGCCGGCCACTATGCCGACCGACTCGCAGAGCCGCTCAATCCCGTCCCCCCGTTTCGGGAGTATCGTGACTACAATTCGCCTGTTCAGAGTTACCACCCACGTCGTTATATGTAGTATATGGAAACAAAGGTATTTAAATGTTAATATGATGTTGACAGGCGCGTTTAAATACCGGAAAATGCATAATATTGGGTGTTCGATTACGATTGGACTTCGGGGGGATTGCGGTGCAAGTGCAAAAACCAGCAAGACGTGACTTGGGCTATGGGCCGGCGGGGAGAGAGAGGCCACATTCCGCGCGAATGATTGAGGAGGGCAGTGGTAGACGCGAGAAAGGTGCAACTGACCGCACACGCATGGATACATGGCAAGACTTTTTTTTCATGTATTTCAAAACTGAAAAAGGGCCTGAATTACAGCTTAGAAGCGGTGTTAAGAAAAGAGAGGATATAGACCGCGCAAAAAGACTTATCAAACTTTTTAATAGTATCGCGGGAGATTCAAAACTACGGAAGGCTGGAGTCGCTACCGAGCGAAGGGACTACCCGGAAGATGGCAAAACAGTAGCGATTATAACGTGCAAAGACGCCGACATGCAACAGTTTCTGAGCGGTATGTTCGGGATGGTCTATTCGGGAAAACTAACGGCCGAACACGCCTTCAGGAATATTAAAAACATCGTGGATGACGTGAAGTTGATTGAGGCGCTCACAATCGCCAAGAACACCCCCGTAGGCTTGGGGCCCCTTTAACTTTTTTTCTCTATTTCTTTTTCTCCTGTTTATTTTTCACTATTCGAGAATCAGGCTTCCATTCCCAATCTTGCGAGAGCGTTCTTGGGGTTGTCGTAGTACATGGAGCAGAAGTCGGAAACCTGGGTTATCGTGTGGATGTTGCTCCTGTCGAGGCTCTTGAGAATCTTGGCCCTGCTCGCAATCTCTTCCATGACCACGGTCGGCTGGATGCCGGCGGCCTCTGCCAGCCGGTCCCTGTAAACGACGCTCGGATGCAAATCCCTGAGCTTGCCGGTCTTGAAATCAAACGTGGAGAGGTCCGAGAGCAGCACTTTCTTCTCGACTCCGCCGGTCTCGCTGACCTGCGAAATCACCCTGCGTATCTTCCCCTCGAAGTTTATCTGCTTCATGACTATGAAGGCGTCAATCATGGGGATGATGTCGGTCGGCACGTTCATGGGCATGTTCTCGAGGCGCATGACGATTTCCCTGGTGGTCGAGGCGTGGATCGTGCACATGCAGATTTTCCCGATGTTCATCGCGGTCATGAGGTCGATGGCCTCCTCGCCCCTCACCTCGCCGATTATGATGCGGTCCGGCCTCATCCTCAGGGTATTCCGCACGAGGTCGCGGAGAGTCATGTCCTCGGTGCACTCGAGCCTGGCGCAGTTCTCCTTGTTGATCGTGTTGAGCTCCATCGTATCCTCGATGACAACGAGGCGCTCCTGGGTCGGGAAGAACGAGAACATCGCATTGAGCATGGTGGTTTTGCCGGCGCTGGGCATTCCCCCTATCATGAGGTTGGCCGGCTTTATCATCAGCCCGTCGCTGTAGAGCCAGAGCTGCGCGGCAAGCTCGTAGGTCATCGTCCCGTAGCGGATGAGGTCTATTATCGAGAGGGGAGTCTGCCTGAACTTCCTGATTGTTATCTGCGGCCCGAGGGGCGAGTGGACGACGTTGGCGCGCTCGGTCGTAATGAGGTGCAGGTCGTTGATTGGCTTGTATTCCGTCTTGCCGGAAAAGGCCAGCAATTTTCTCACGAAGAGGTCGAGCTGCTCGAGAGTCTCGAATTTCTTCTTGGTCTTCAGCATCCCCTTGCTCTGGTGGAATATGTATACCGGGTTTAGGGCGCTTATCATTATGTCCTCGATTCCCGGGTCCTTCATCTCCTCGTCTATTGGCTCGTAGGAGAGTATGTCCGCGAGGAAGCGCTTCTTCTCTTCGGCGGGCATCGCCGCCTTGGCATCGGTGAGAATCCTGAGGATTATCTCCTCCCTGTCCTCCTGCGACTGGCCGTAGTAGAGCTGGCCGGCCAGCTTTTCAAAGACGTACTGCTGGAGGGATGCGCGCTCCTTTTCCTTGGCATCAAAGGGCCTGGAAGCCATAAGCATCCATGATGCGGTTAGGTTTATATAGATTGTAGTAGGAGTGTATAGGGGAGGAAACTGCAAGCATTCGAGGTGAACGAATTATGTTCAACATACAAATTGACGATGCCCGCACGTGGAAGAGTTGCGTCGACGCAATAGTCAACCTGATAGAGGAGGGCACGCTCGAGATAAGCGAGGACGGTGTTTCACTGAGGGCAATGGACCCGTCCCAGATTGCAATGGTGGGCTTCAGGATGCCAAAGTCCGCGTTCTCCGAGTATAAGGTGGAGTCCGCAACGAAGCTGGGGCTCAATTTCGAAAACCTCTCCAAAATCCTCGCGAGGACCAGAGGCAAGGAGAAGCTGGAGATGAGCCTCGATGAGAACAAACTCGTGCTGAATTTCACTTCCGAGGCCGGGAGCAGGAATTTCAAGGTTCCGCTCGTGGAGATGCCGCCGGGCACGCACAAGGAGCTCAAGATAGAGCACGATGCCGAGATTGTGATGAGGGGCGGCAACTTCAAGGAGATTCTGAGGGATGCGGTGCTGATTTCGTCCCACATAAGCCTGAAGGCCGAGCCAGGGGCGCTCGTTGTCGAGGCGCATGGCGATTCCACTGATTTCGTCGTCCACGAGGAGGCGAAGGGCGGCGGGGGTATTGACAAAATAGACGCAAAGGCCGAGGCCAAAGCCACTTTCCCGCTGCAATACCTCGACGACATTTCCAAGGCATGCCCGGATGACGAGAGAATGACAATAAAGCTCAAGACGAACAAGCCCCTCAAGGTTGAATACAAGATTGGGGAGGCGGAATTGTCGTATTTCCTTGCGCCAAGAATCGAAACCGAGTAGGTGGAACTCTCGCATTTCCTCGCTTAGCGAATTGATACGGAGTAAGTCAGGCGCCCGTTGTTCTATTTATTTTGTAAATAAGCTCGCACAGGTAGTGGAGGGGCGCCTCTTTGTTTTTTATTGCCTTTTCTAGAAGGCGAATGGTCTCTTCCGGATATTGACGCCCGATTTTTAGGATTATTGCGAGGGCAGTGCAGGGCTGCTTGAGCCCGGTATCGCGAAAGTTCAGACCGCCTATCAGATTCCTGACGCATGACGGATGTTTTTTTAGTTCCTCTATTTGGCGCAGATTCTCCTGGTTTTCAAAAAAGTTCTTTCCCTGCGCCTCTATTTCCTGAAGGACTTGCCTGGAGAGCGATTCGGCAATGTCGTCATGGATTGGCTGCGCTCTCGAGAAAAAGCGAATTACTCCCGTCGGCGCATGCATTGTGCGCGGGCTGATTAGTTTCCAAGATAGGCGTTGTCTCATGCTCCCCCTTCACGCGATAAAAGCGCAAATGACAGATATAAATATTTGTTGTAGTATCATATTACAACACTTGATTGCATGAATTTCAGCGAATTTGCAGCAAGGCTTGGCCTTACTGAGAAGCAACGGCAGATATACGAATGCCTTTTTTCCCTCGGTTCAGCGTCTGCGGCGGACATAGCCCAAAGGACCGGGATGAACAGGACGCTGATTTATGACCATCTGAACATCCTCGTAGAAAAGGGCCTCATATCATTCAGCACGGTAAACAACAAACGCTCCTTTACCGCTTTGGAGCCTAAAACTCTCGTTAGAAATCTTGAGGACGAGATTGGGGAGCTCGAGAACAAGAGGAAGCGAGAGCTCGAGCAGTTAAGGCGCTCATTGCCGGAGCTGGAAAGCTATTTCAATACGAAGGACAGGGCGGCGGTAGGCATACTGCTCGGACAGAAAGGAGTCCGCAACCTATTCGGGGACATTGTCTCAAGTTTGAAAAGAGGGGAGGAGGATGCTGTTTTCATTGCAAATTACGAGGGACGGGAACTTCTTGGCTCGGCAATACTCAACTACTACGCGCAGTGCAGAAAAAAGGGGATAAAGATAAGGGTTATTTTCGATTCAAGGCCAAAAACCTTAAGAATAGGAAAGGAAACCGCGAAATTTTCAAATGTAAGAGTCAGGTTTCTGCCAGCCCAGTATTCGACACTGACGACATTTCACGTATACGGGGGTAAGGCGTCCATGCTGCTTTTTTCTGAAGGCGAGGTGTTTGGCCTGCTTATAGAAAACAAAAAAGTCGCAGCTGGGATGAAAAAACAATTCGAAGCTCTGTGGAGCATGTCACATACCCACGCCTAACACGATTTGCGCTGTGGCGCAAATGTGTCCCATTTGGGCCGCGCCCAAATAGGGAAGGCGTGGGCTTGTGGCGGACAGGACTCGGCAAAACAGGGCGCCTTTACCGCCCAATTTTTGCCGTCGGGCAAAAATGGGCCCATTTGCGCTTGCGCAAATTGGGCGGCTGAAGCCGCGGGCTTGGGCGTGGGTATGTGGTCAAAACCTGGAGCGCATTGAACAAAAGATAAAAGAATGTGGTGGATTAAATAAACTCAAGAGATGCCGATATGAAAAACCTCGCCGTTATTTTTGCAGTAGCTTTGCTTCTTCTATTCGGATGCTTCGGGAACAATGGGGGACAAAACGGCGGAAGCAACGGTGATAACCAGACTAGCCCGGGCGGCAGCGGTTCAGGAGCAAGCAACGGGGACGGTTCCGGCGCTAGTGTTATTGATGTCGCTTCCTCGACCATAGCCGAGATTATTGCGGCCGGAGTCCCTGCGGTTTGCGAGATAAACAAAACAAATCAAACTGGCACCATATACGAGCGGGTTTATCTAAAAGGGGAAGACTTCAGATACGAGGAAAAAGATGGAGAAAACGAGGGGGGCAGGGAAGTTGCGATGGTCAAGATTGGGAACACTGTGTATGCATTTGACAGCGAAAGCAATTGGAAAAGCTTAGACGGATGCAACTGGATGGGGGAGGAGTTACCTGAAGACATGGCAATTGAGTTGTTAGGGGAGTTCACGGGGCTACCAGAAGGCAGCTACTCGTGCGTAGAACAAGCTCCTGGCAAGGATCCGTTCGCTCTTGATGGAAAAGTTTGCACATTCAACGATATAATCAGTGAAGCGATGAACGAGAGTAAAGAAGACGTCTCGAACAAGACTTTGGGAGAACTATCGCTGATGAACGTTTCGGTTGTTTGCGATTTGGAACTTACTGAAAACTCTCCGGATGTGCCTGGTTTAGTTTCGTTTAAGCTTTACCTCAGGGGCAGGGATTACAAGATCGAGATGATAGAAAACGAGAATGGGGAAACTAAGGAGTATGCTATGATTAAAAGGGAAGATTATGTTTACAGTAACTCGATGAGCCAGCATGGTGGATACGAGGAAGCACTGGGGGATTGTTATTGGATGAAGGAAAAGGTTGTAGGGAAGGAGCTTTCGGACTTCGAGGTTGAACTAAAAAGAACAGAAACAACTTATGCTTGCGCCCTCGAAGAGTTTGGAGATGAAAAATTAGAAACACTGGGCAAAGTTTGCACTTTTGAGGAGCTTTGGGAAAGAATGGGGTGATTATGGTGAAATACGCAATAGTTCTTATGGTGGCCTTGCTGCTGCTCTTCGGCTGCGGCGGGGGAAACAATGGCGCTAGCGGAACGAGTGGCGGGACCGGAGCGAACACGGGCGCGAGTGCCGGTAATGGTGGCTCGAGCGGTGGGAACAACAACGACAGCAGTGGCGGCTCTGGGGCGAGTTCAGGCGCGAACGGTTCGGGAGCGAGTGGTGGAACTGGCGGGGCGAGCGGCGCTGGCGGGAGCGGTGGAAGTGTTTTTGACGTTGCCTCCTCAACTTTGAGCCAGATAATCGACGCGAGCATTCCTGCGGTATGCGATATTGAGCCAACTGGCGCAGATGCGGACAGTGCATCCGTCAAAGTTTACATCAAGGGCGAGAACGTGAGATACGAAATAAGCCAGGAGGTAAACGGAAAGCTCGAGAACAGCCTGATGATAATGCGGGATAATGTGCTCTACTTCCAAGTCACCGAGGAGCAGAAGGCGGACCTTGGCGGGTGCGACTGGCTGATATTCCCTGTCAACGAATCACAGTCGGTCCAGGGCGGAAACATGAACCCCGCTGATTTGAGGACGATGCCGGCAACGGACTACACGTGTACGCCCGCCGCTTTCGGGAACGAGAAGTTCGAAACGCCGGGCAAGGCCTGCGACTTCATGCAGATTCTTGCCGAGCAGATGCAGGGCGCGACGTAAGAGGGCGGCTAGAGCAGCCCTGCCTTTTTCCCGACGTGGACGAGCGAGGCCAGGCCCTTTGCGGCATAGCTGGTGTGCCTGCCCCACACTTTTGTTTTTCCCTCGAGGAGAGCCTTGCGCATTTGCTCGGGATTGGAGGCCTCCATTTCCGTATGCGCATTGCCGATTTCCATAACCACGTGGGCGTCGCTCGAGGCTATTTTTGTTTTGTTTAATTTCTCTGCTGCTTCCATCGCCGCCTTGTTATCGTCGTCAAAAATGACTCTCGAGTTGAAAACCTCGAAGCCGTGGATAAATTTGAGCAGTCCCTTGGGAATTTCGTAGGGATTGATGCCGTTGCGCAGGCGGTCGAGCGGGTGGGGGAGGATTACGATTGCATCCTGGGATTTCATTTCCTCGAGGGTTTCGGCAAGCTCGAACTTCGTTATCGGCGAGTTGAGAAAAAGTCCTATTACCTCGCCCTGGTCAGTCAAAACCTCCTCGCCTTGTATTACGATGACTTTTTCGCTTTTGACCCCCTTTGCCGCGCCGAACCGGTTGTGGTCGGTGAAGGCGACAGCTCCTATTCCGGCTTTTTCCGCAGCGGAGATTATGTCCTTCGGTGAGGAAATCGAATCCGCCGAAATTCTTGTATGAATATGCAGGTCCGCGAGCACCATAACCACTATTCCACTCGATACGGCTCGCCTCGAGGCGAGTTCGGAGTTTTGTCGGTAAGTTGGAGAGCGTCATAACTACTCCTCGCTCGATGCGGCCCGCTTCGAGACGAGTTTTGAGTTTGAGTTTTTGTCCGTAAGCCGGCGGGCATTTGTCAAATCAACTCCAACGACTGGAAATGATTAAAACCTTGCCAATATAAATCCAATCGTGGCAGACGTTTCTTTCCTCGCAAAATACCCGTTCACTTCGCAGGCAAAGGAGTACGTAGCGAAGGAGATGCCCGGGCTCGGCGAGGAGTTGGTCGAGAGCGGGAGAAAACGGGTGGAGGCAGCTCTTATCGGGGAAATACCAAAAACGGAAACAGGCGTCGAGTCCGCACTCAGGGCCAACGTTTTTGCCTATGCCGTAGCGAGGATGATTGTGGCCGGCACCGGAAACGGACAGCTCGCGGGGAGATATGCGCTCGCAGAGGCGAAGAGGGCAGGCGCACAGATGAGGGGCGACAGTCCCGAGAACGTCGCCAGAGTCGCTGAGGAGTTCGGCCTTAAATTCGGCGAGGCGATGCCTGTTTTTGAATACCTGAAATACGCACCCAGGGCGCCCGAATACAAGCTGGCCAATATGGAACTCCGGGGCGGGCTTGTTTACCTGGGCGGGGGCGGAACGGGCAGGAGCAAGTTCATCCGCGTGCTGGAGGAGGCGGTGAGGAGGAGGGTGCTCGAGAGGATGCCCTATGGGGCGAAGTTCCCGAAAGAGGTGAAAAAAGCCGCGGACGCGATTTTGGAAAAAATGCCGAGGCCAAAGGCAGTTGAGGTGAGGCCTGGGGAATACCCGCCCTGCATCGCCGAGCTGCTCGCGAGGCTGAGAAGCGGCGAGAACCTCTCGCACAACGCGCGCTGGGTGCTTGTCGCATACCTGTTCCAAGCCGGGATGGAGGAGAAGGACGTTGCTGCGCTTTTTTCGAGTTCGCCGGATTACGATGAGGGAACGACGAGGTATCAGGTTTCGTACATAAAGAAAAAGGGCTACCGGGTTCCGTCGTGCTCGACTTTGCGCTCGCAGGGAATCTGCGGCCACGAATGCGGGGCGAGGAGCCCCATATCTTATAAACGGAGCGTGAGTAAGGGATAATGATTGGCATGGCCACGAGGAAGAGAACGGCAAAAAGGGGAACCCCAAAATCGGCGAAGCCGGCCGATGGCCCTGCCGGGAGCGCGGGCTGGCCAAAACGCCATTTGCACGGGGCCTCGGGGCCGGCGGCCATATCTGAGGAGCTCGAATACCACTTGCGCAGGACGGCGAGACCTGAGACAATTTCCGAGGAGCCGAAGTACCACCTGCACAGGCTGGTTCCGAAGCCAATCGAGCACAGCAGAACTTATGTCCATCACATAAGCCCCATGTACTCGAGGGAGCTGCGGCTCGCAGAGGGCGGGGTGATGGCCTTCCTCATCGTCTTGTTCTTCGCTTTCCTCCTCCACTACTTCGGGCTCTCGACGGAATACATCCCGATAATGGCCATCTCTCTCTGGATCGGGCTTGTCGCCATATTCTACAAGATTCTGGAGGGCTAGCTTGGAAAGTTTTGTCAGCGCAAAATTCGCTTCCTACTACTCGAGGAACCGCGTGGCTGCGCCCCCCTCAATTGAAAAGAGGGAGTGGGGCTTCGGCGGATGGGGCAAGAAAATCGAATCCCGCCACCGCTCTTTCGCTTCCGAAGACGAGCTCGCAGCGTATTTGAGGCGCAATACGCCCCTCTTCATCTCCTACTCGTGCGCGTATTACGAATACCCGGACGCGAGGCCCATGGAGAAGAAGAACTGGCTGGGCGGGGATCTTGTTTTCGATATAGACGCCGACCCTGCGGGGGCCGGGTGCAAACATACTGGCGACTGGATTTGCGACAAGTGCTTGGGCGAGGCAAAGGCGCAGGCGATAAGGCTCGTAGAGGAGTTCCTGATTCCGGATTTCGGGCTGGCAAAGGGCGAAATTGGCGTTAATTTCAGCGGAGGAAGGGGATACCACGTTCACATCCAGAGGAAGGACGTGCTCGGGCTCGATTCATCAGCGAGAAGGGAGGTGGCGGATTACATAACCGGCACCGGGCTCGAGCCAAAGGCGCTCGGGTTCGATGAGAAGGGGAGAAGGGGCGGAAAAATAACCGGGCCTCGGCCCGACTCGCCGGGCTGGGGCGGGAGAATCGCGAGGCACGTTATTGCCAGCGATGCGGTTCTTGAGGAGATGGCCGGCGTGAAGAAAGAGGAGAGAAAAAAAGAATTCTCCGATGGAATACGCGAGGGGAATTGGAGCAGAACCAAAGTCTCGAACGTAAAACTTTTCGCAATAATCGGGCGCGAGGTGAAAAGTCTGGCTGTTAGGTTGGGCGGGGACATCGACCAGGCCGTGACTTTCGACACGAGCAAATTGATTCGCCTTCCCGACAGCCTGCACGGCGAGACCGGGTTTGCCGCAAGAAAAATAAAAAATCTTGAAAGTTTCGACCCGCTGAAGGATGCCGTGGTTTTCGGAAAGAGCGAAATGAGAATCAAAATGCTTTCGTGGGCCGGCGAAATCAGGATTTGGAACGAAATCTACGGGCCATATGGAAAGGGCGCCGAGGCCGAAGTCCCGGAAGCGGTCGGCATGTTCCTCATTTGCAAGAAGAAGGCCGAACCCGCGGGCTGAGCAAACGTTAAAAAACTGAAAGAACATAGCTTTCCTGCCGTGTGGGGAAGATGGATGTAACTTACGAGGAGCTGAGGAGGCTCCAGAACAAGGAGAAGGCCGGCTCGGCGCTCGAGGAGCTGTCCGACGACTTCTACGCCAAGGCATGGACGCTCGTGAGCGGCATGAGAAGCGGGCTCGAGGGCGAGTTCTCGCTCGTCAAGGCAAGGGAATACGAGAACGCCCTAAAAATCCTGCGCGATATATATTTAAAGAGGGAGAGCAAGATATTACTCCGCGCCATCCGGGTCGCGAGAACCGGCGAGGAGGTGCACGGCCTCACCAGCGAGGAAAACCGGCTCCTCCAGTCGATTGTCGGGCTTCTTAAGGAGAGCCAAGACGGTTTTGAGGGGCTGGCAAGGAACGGAAGGGAAGCCGGCACAAAAAACGAAATAGAACTCGTGCTCATGGCCGACCTGCCCGGTTTTGCCGGGCTCGATGGCGGCGAGTTTGGCCCATACGGCAAAGGGGAGCGGGTAAAACTCCCCGCGGCCGAAGCCGAACGCCTTCTGCGAAGGAAGGCCGCGATGCGGGCCTGAGGTGTTTAATATGAAATTTCCAAAGGAGATAAACGCGTACTGCCCCAAGTGCAAGAAGCACACGAAGCACAAGGTGAAAGCGGTTTCGAAGGGGAGGAACAGGAGCATGGCCTGGGGCAACAGGCAGCACACGCGCATCCTCAGGGGATACGGCGGCAAGGTTGCCGGCGAGAAGACAGTGAAGAAGCAGGGCAAGAGGCAGAGGGTAATGCTCGTGTGCAGCGTCTGCAAGGCCAGCTGGCAGAGGGTCATACGCGGAAGGACGAGGGAGAAAATCGAGATAAAAACCGGTTGAATTTTTTCGCTGGGCCGCGATTGGGCGAGGTAGGGAAAACTTGATGGGAAGTTGTTTTGTTTGCGGTCGCATAATCACGCCCAATTGGGCAGACTGTGATTGGTGGACGAACACGCCGAGGGCGTGAATATGCGAGGATTGAATCGAATGCGGGGGACGGCTGGAAACTCGAGGCGAAGATTCGTTGTTTGTGGTTTATGGTGATTTGATGGGCAGGTTTTTGAGGATAAAATGCGAGTGCGGGAACGAGCAGAACATATTCGGGAACGCGGCCAGCGAGGTCAAGTGCCTTGCCTGCGGGAAGGTCGTTGCGAAGCCAAAGGGCTCGCGCGCCGTCGTTTACGGAAAGATAATCTCGGTGCTTTAGATGGAAAGGCGCATGCCTGAAATCGACGAGCTCGTTTTTGCGAGGGTCAAGAAGATTCTGCCCTACGGGGCGTTCTGCTCCCTCGAGGAGTACGGCGACATCGAGGCCTTCATCCACGTCTCGGAGGTTGCGCCGAGGTGGATAAAGAACATACGCGAGTTCCTCAAGGAGGGCCAGCGCGTCGTAGCAAGAGTCTACCGCTTCCTGCCGGAAAAGAACCAGATAGACCTCTCCCTCAAGAGGGTGAGCGAGTCCGAGAAGAGGAGAAAGCTCGACGACATGAGGAGGGACAAGAGGGCGGGCAAGATTCTCGAGATGGTCGCGGGCAAGGTCGGCGAGAAGCCCGAGGAGTTCACTCGCAGGATATCGGACGCGATTCTGTCGAAATTCGAAGATATTTATGCCGGGCTGGAGGAGCTTTCGGAAAATCCATCAGCGTTTGACGGGCTCAAAATAGGGGATGATGCTCTCGCGGCAATAAGGGAGCTGGCGCAGGTAAGGATAACCAAGCCAAAGGCGAAACTTTCCAAGGTCATAGTGCTCTCGTGCCCTGAAAAGGAGGGCATTGACGTCATAAAGAATGCGCTTTTGGGGGTGAAAGCTTCGGAAGGCACTGAAATGGAAATCTCATACCTTGGCGCACCGAGATACCAGATAAACGTCGTTGCCGAGGATTACAAGGCTGCCAACAAGCTCATGGACGGGGTCGCCAAGGAGCTGGCGGAAGCGGTGCGGGCGCACGGGGGCTCTGGAAACCTCGAGGGCGCCGAATAAGGCTGCGGACTCGCGCTTCGCGCCGGTGTGGCCCATGCCGAAAAAAATCATGCGGTGCAGGGTGTGCGGGAAGTATACCATGCGCGAAACATGCTGCGGGGAGAAAACCGCGAGCGCGCACCCCCCGAAGTTCTCTCCGGAGGACAAATACGCGCATTATAGGCGCATCGCAAAGGGAATCGAACATACTCAAAACAAAACGATTAATGAGGAAGGAACCGGAATCGAAAAAATTCGAGACAAATAATTTGAAGGAATGAAGTTGGACTCGAAAAATCTCAAAACAAATAAAATGGATAAGTGGCAGGAATGGAGTTGGAATCGAAAATGCTGGGGACTAAAATCGTCAGGAAGAAGGGGGTAACCGCCAAGGACCCGATTCTCGTAGAGGGGCTGCCGGGCATAGGGCTCGTGGGCAAGCTCGCGGCCGAGTACATGATAAAGGAGCTCAAGGCCGAGAAGATAGCTGAATTGTATTCGCCCCATTTCCCGCACCAGGTCCTCATGCTCAAGAAGGGCACGATACGGATGCTCAAGAACAAGTTCTACCTCTGGAGGAACCCGAACGGGAGCGACATAATAATCCTGGTTGGCGACGTTCAGGCCGTGACTTCCGAGGCGCAGTTCGAGGTATGCGGAAAAATGCTTGACTATTTCACTTCGATGAATGGCAAGACCATTTACACTCTCGGCGGATACGGGGTTGGGAAGTTCGTGGAGAACCCCAAGGTTTTCGGCGCGGCGAGCCATGCGAGCGTCATACCGGAGCTTGAGAAGAAGGGCGTGATTTTCGGCGAGACCAACGGCTCGATAATCGGCGCGGCCGGGCTCCTACTCGGGCTCGGGAAGCTGAGGGGGATAAAAGGCGCTTGCCTCATGGGCGAGACACACGGGGGCTATGTAGACGCCAAGGCCGCGCAGAGCGTGCTCGGCGTCCTCTCGCGCATACTCGAAGTCAGGATTGACATGTCGAAGCTCGAGGAGAAGGCGCATGAGAGCGAGAAGTTCATGAAGAAGATGGAAAAAGAGGCGAAGAAGCACAGCGAGATGTCGGGCGAGATGCTTGGCGATTCGGATATTACGTACATTCGCTAATTCCTTGTTTTCCGGCCCTTGCGCTTTTCGGTTTGGCCAATCAGATTTTTCTCGTTTTCCAGCCCTTGCTCTTTCCTATATGCCCAATCAACGTGTAGGCGAGCTTTGCGGCGAGAAAATCAGACGCGGACTGGCCGGGGATGGGCGCAAGCTCGACGACATCGAAACCGACAATGTTTTTCTTTTTCGCAACTTCCTGAAGGAGCGAGGTCACTTCCGTCCAATTCAGGCCGTCGGGCTCTGGCGTTCCGGTGGCGGGCATTATGGCAGGGTCGAAAACGTCCACATCGAGGGTAATGTAAACTTCATCGCCGAGTTTAGAAATCACGTCCGAATTCTTGAACTTGTTTCCGTAGAAGACCGGGAGGTTTTGCTCCTTTATGAATTCAGCCTCCTCGGTGCACATGCTCCTTATTCCGACGCCGACTGTTTTGAAGCGCTCCGAAATTCTTCGCATGACGCAGGCATGGCCGTACCCCGTGCCCTCGAATTCGTTTCTCAAGTCGGAGTGCGCATCGAGCTGCAGGAAGGAGATTTTCCTCCCCTTGAAGGCCTTCGCAGCACCGAAAGTTATTGAGTGCTCTCCGCCCAAAATAACCGGAAACTTCTTGTCCTCGAGTATTTCAAAAACTGCTTCCCGAACCCTCTCAATCGTCTCGAGCGGGCCGGCCATCGAAGGCTCGAGTTCTGGGAGCGTGTGAATGCCAAAACCGGCCGGTTCGAAGCCCAAACCGATATCGTAGAGCTCCATGTTCCTCGACGCGTCTATTATCGCCGAGGGGCCCCTGCGTGCTCCGGCCCCGTAGAATGCCGTCGAATCGTATGGGACGGGCAGGACTACGACTTTGCAATCCCCGTAGGGAATCTCGTCGATGCCGCAGAAGTTGAAGGGCGGCATTGAATGGAGGAGCTTCATCTTAACACCTTCTTGACGCAACACTCTCGCGCGGCACCACCAATTGGCGGCTAGCGCCTCGTGGCGCGAGGTCGGCCCTCGAGGGCCGACTGCGCGGCTCTCGAAAGCCGCGCACCGCGGCGTGCCGCAGTGAGTGGTGGTTCTACCGAAGTGTTTTTATTTGCTAAAGAATTTAAAGTGTTGGATGGACGCAAGGTCGTTTTTTAGTCTCGTGCGCATGGACCATGGCTTTGCAATAGCCGCGGCAATAATTGTCGGCGAGATTTTGGCCGGGGGCGCCCTGCCGCCGCTTTCGCTCGCCGTGATGAGCATAATCCCTCCAATGCTCGTGCAGATGGCCCTGTTCGCCCTCAATGATTATCTGGATTATGAGGCCGACAAGGCCAACAAGAGGAATGACAGACCCATCGTCTCGGGGCGAGTGAAGAGGCACGAGGCGTTTGGAATTTCGATGCTGCTCCTGCTTTTTGGGCTCCTGTTTTCGTATTATTTCATTTCTTTTGGGGCATTCCTCATCGTGTTCGCGTTCTCCGCCCTCGGGATTGCCTACGATTATTCGCTGAAGGGAAGCCCGCTGCTCGGCAACATGTACATAGGCGCGAGCATGGCCATACCGTTCGTTTACGGCAGCGTCGTTGTTTCGGGCGGAGTTGGACCCGCCATAATCGTGCTCGCGAGCATGGCGTTCCTCGCAGGAACGGGCAGGGAGATTGGGAAAACCGTGCAGGACATGGAGGGGGATGCCAAGGCCAAAAAAGCGAAAACCCTTCCGATTGCCATCGGGGCGCGGAATGCCCTGGCATTGCAGGCGCTTTTCTATGCCACGGCAATCGGCATCAGCGCGGTTCCGTTCCTCTATCTCCCGCCTTACGAGGGGGATTACAAATACCTCGTGTTCGCCGGAATTTCGGATTTGCTTTTCACCTACGTTGCGCTCATGTCGCTGTTGGAAGGGAAAAAATTCATGGCCGCTGCGAGAAGGGAGAGCCTCAAGGCGACATACATCGGGATTCTTGCGTTCATTGCCGGGATATTTTAATGATTGCCTGAGCATTTTGAATGGTTTTGAAGATGTGGGAAAGATGGAGACGATAACGAAAACGAATCTGCCGCTCAAGCTCCATTCGAGGGGCAAGGTCCGCGACACGTACGAGCTTGGCGAGAACCTTCTCATGGTTTCCACGGACAGGATATCCGCATTCGACGTGGTTTTCAACGAGGGAATCCCCTGCAAGGGCTTCGTGCTCAACGAGCTTTCGCTTTTTTGGTTTTCTTTCACGCGAGACGTGGTGAAAAACCATTTCGTGAGGCAGACTGGCGAATACGGCGAAGACATGAGGCGGCGTTCGATGATTGTGAGGAAGGCCGCGCCCATTCCGCTCGAGTGCATCGTGCGCGGCTACCTCGCGGGCAGCGGCCTGAAGGAGTACAGGATGAAAGGGAGCGTTTGCGGCATAGGCCTGCCCGGCGGGCTCATAGAGGGAAGCAAGCTCCCGGAGCCCATATTCACCCCTTCCACGAAGGCAAGCGCCGGCCACGACATAAGCGTCAGCGCGGACGAGGCCGGGAAGATCGTGGGCGAGGAAACGGTCGAGGAGTTGAAGGAGAAAAGCGTCTCTCTTTACCGAAAGGCGGAAGAATACGCGAGGGGCAGGGGCGTAATAATCGCCGACACGAAATTCGAATTCGGGAGATTTGATGACGGGATAATATTGATTGACGAGGCGCTGACGCCGGACTCGTCGCGATTCTGGCCGGTGGACATGTACGAGCCCGGCAGGGCGCAGCCGAGCTTCGACAAGCAGTTCCTGCGCGACTACCTCGAGGGCACTGGCTGGAACAAGAACCCGCCAGCGCCGAAACTGCCCAATCTCGTGGTGGACGCGACCAGCGCGAAATATATCGAGGCATATGAAAAGATAACCTGTAAAAGATTCGAGAGATAGATTATTTGGGGTTATTGTGATTGAAATGGGGAATGCGGCGCGAGGGGCGCGAGTTGCGGGTTTCGATTTGAAGGTGATTGGATGAGGAAATACGACTCGAGGGGCGCAAGAATCGTTTCGAAGGATTCGCGGGGCGAACGCACGGAAGTCCTGATAGTGGTGGGGAGCGAGGCCGACATGGCGGTTGCCGTGAAGGCCGGGGACGTTCTGCGGGAGAACGGAATAAAATTCGAAACGGTCGTTGCATCGGCCCACAGGAACCCGAAGAAGCTCGACGAGGTAATCGCCAATTCCGATGCCCGCGTTTTCATCGGCATAGCCGGCCTCTCCGCAGCCCTTCCGGGCGCGATTGCGGCGAGAACGGACAAGCCGGTGATTGGCGTGCCGGTTGACGTGAAGCTCGAGGGGCTGGACGCCCTTCTCTCGATTATGCAGATGCCTTCCGGGGTTCCGGTGGCAACCGTGGGAATAGACAACGCGAAGAATGCGGCGCTCCTGGCGGCCAGGATATTGAAGGCGTGAAGCTTGGCTTACGGCACTTTAAGAGAGCGAATAACCGCTAGCTGAAGCCTCATTATTTTGTTGGTTTGCCATAACCGTCCCGCACGAGCTTGTGCACGGAGATGAGAACGCCCGCCATGGCAAAGGCGGCGATGAGCAAAATCAAATCCGAGTTGCCGGAGTTGCGGCCCGAAACCGCCCCGTCGCCGGGATTCCCGCTGAGCGAGTTTCCAATCTCCGTTGTCGCATTCTCGAGCGAAAGGGCATACAGCGAGAGCTGGAAAACCGACGTCAGGTCGCCGCCGGATTCGAGGGTATACCTGGCCTGCGAGTAGTAGGTTCCGCCCCAGGCGCTTTTGAACTCGGTCGCGTTCATGGCCGACGCCACCTTTTCGTAGTCGGAAACGGACGAGGGGGCGGACGAGAAGGAGATTCCGTAGAGCGCATCGTAGGCAGCGGCCACGTATTCGCCCCTCTCGTAACTCTGTTTCGCGGTCCCGACGTGCCAGGCGAGCCCGCTCTCGGTATTGCCGGTAATCTCGAGCAACTTCTCGGCACTTTTTATGTACTTGTCGGCCGCCGGACGGGCGGACGACTGGTCGGCGACCGTCGCACTCGGGGGTATTCGCATGAGAATGGACTCCGCCGTCCCGCACCATGCGCGGGCCTGTATCGCATCCTTGAGCGAGAGGACCTCATCTCCCTCCCACTCAATCTGGCGCGATTCTGCTTCGTCAAGTTTTTTGCCGGCCCACGAAAGGCGCATCTGCGCTGCCGCGCTCCACTCCCAGTCCGATGGCGACGGCCGCCTCCCGATGTTGCGCGAGATGCACTCCCGCGCCTCGGCGATTATTTCGCCCCTCTGCGCCCTCGGGGTCGAGACCAGGTCCGCGTCCATTCCGGCAAGGAATGCGATGTTTGCCGCGGTGTAGGAATAACCGAGCGAATTTATCCTCGCGGCGTCGTCGAGTTCCTTCTCAAGATATGGGGAGAAAAGAGACGAATTGGCGCGGGAAATTTTTTCGTATGCGCCGGATATTACCCCGTCCGCGATTGCGTCGAAATCCCCGCCGTATTTCCATTTCTTTTCGCCGAGCGGGAGGGGATAGCTCCTCGTGTTGGGCTGCGGCGGGCTTATGGAATTGAAAATCGGGCCCTCGCCGGTCGAAGCCGCTCACCTCGACGAAAGTCGCGTTGGAGTAGTTTTGTATCATGTGGAAGACAATCTTGTCCGAGGGCTCGAGCACCGGGAGCGCGATTACCGAAAGGCCGGCCGACTCCGCGGCGTGCGCCTTCTCGACGAGCCCGCCCACCTGGCCTATGCCGCCGTTTTCGTCTATCGTGCCAGTCGCGGTGAAGCCGCCCCTGATTGACAGGTTCTGCAGGGCGGACGAGACGAGGAGGGCCATGGCCGCGCCCGCGCTCGGCCCGTCAACGTTGATTACGTCTGGGCTCTCTATGGAGAACATGAAATCGCAGGTGCTCGCATTGAAGCCGGACCACCCTGCCGCGTATTCCGCCGCCGTCCTCTGCGATTTCTGCGTCGCCGGACCTACGACGGGCGAGGTCGAGGAGAAAATGCCGCCCGAGCCGGGCAGAACCACGACCGAGATGTTGACGAGCGAGCCGACTCCGTCATCGCGGAGCGCCGGAACGGCCATTGTCCGCGAGGAGGTCTGGGTGCATGCGAGCGGGAAGGCGTGCGATAGCGCGAGCAGGAAGAAAAAAAGGAAGGCGGTTTTTTTCATTCACACACCGGGTACAATCGCGGAGGAAACTATCGAAATAATGCCCTTCTTCATGAACTCCACAGCTATGGCCGCAAGCAGTATTCCCATTATGCGCGAGAGCACGTGGAAACCCTTCTCCCCTATGACGGAGTTCAGGCGGTTGGCCGAGCGAAGCACGACCCACACGCAGACTATTGAAAGCGCGGCCGCGAGGAAAACCGTCGGAAGGCCGTACGTTCCCGATAGTATGGTTGCGGTGGCGAGGGCGCCCGGCCCGGTTATTAGGGGAACCGCAACGATGACGACCGCCGCATCGAGGTCTGCACTGTGCCTGCCAACCTCCCTGCCGAACACCATCGAGAGGGCGACGATCAGGAGTATGAGGCCCCCCGCTATCTGGAAGCCCTCCATGGTGATTCCCATCAGCTGGAACAAGAAGGGACCCGCCAGCATGAAGAGCAGGAGCACCGCGCCGGCCACTGAGGCGGCCCTGTTCGCGGCATTCATGCGCTCGTATGCCGACGACCGCCTCGTGATTGTAAGGAATACCGGGACCGAGGCGAAGGGGTCCATGATGACGAAAAGCGCAACGAAGGAGATGAGGAATTCGTTCAGTGGCACAAACATATCTCACACCTCGGGCACATATCTGGCGGATGAGAATAAAAAGCATGCGGCTGCCGGGATTCCCAGAAATTCGCACCGTTTTTCTTTTGGGGTGTCGAGAGACCTTTTCTTTTTTTAAAAGAAAAGGGATTTCGTTTGAACCCGGGCCATGAGCTTGGGAAGCTCAGATCCTACCAGGCTAGACAACAGCCGCAGTAACGTCATGCTGGGAGATTGAAATACTCGTCGGGAATCTCGGTTTCGGCATCCATGTCCCCGAAAGTCGAGGTTACCACGATGCGGCCGCCGGAAACCTCGGCGGATACCTCCTTCCTGAGTACGACGCCGTATTTGTCGTCAAAGCACGCCACTATCGTGGCATTTCGCAGGGCCATGCCGCCGGCACCGGCCCATGAGGAGTTCGTACTGGCAAGCGTCATCGTTACCTCGTCGCAATTCCTGCCGTTTACTGATTTTTTTGCGACTCCTTCGAATGAGAGGAACTCGCCCGAGGCGAATCCCTCGTCGTAGGCGATGCGCCCCCCAACTGCCAGCGAGAGCTGGGATGGGAGGTCCGCCAGTCCCGCCTCTTCAAAGGAATAGCACTTCCACGCACCCTCCATGCTGCAAATGAGGGAGTCGTTGCCGATGGAATATATGCGAATCGGGACCGAGTCTGCTGGGCCGAGGCCGCTCGCCGTTAGGTCCATGCGCAGCTTGTCCCCCTTCATGTATTCCCGAATCGACATGGTCGAGCTGAACTCGCCGCTGCCCTCGGAGCTCGTGGCGCTGACGGCGTATGAGATGTTGAGATTGCTTACCGCCTTCATCTTCTGCAGCGCCCCGTAGTACGAGGATTCCGGCGATACCGCTGCCGCGCAGCCGAACATGAGCATTGCGAACAGCACCAAAAGCCTTTTCATTCGGACACCATCCCTATTTATTTATCACAATCTTAATAAACGGTATGCGAACCTCGAGCAGGGGGTATTTGGAAAGCGTGGAGTTCGCGCGCAAAAACATGGCCAAAAAGGCCGCTTTCGGGTTCAACACCGGCCTCGACCTGGTTCGAAACGCGGGCAGGGAGGAGGCCGGGGCGATAACGAAACGGATTTTCGGAAAACGGCTTTTGGGCGGCGAGTACACGATAAGCGCCAAGCGGGCGCGGGAACTTGCGGATTTGGGGGGCTGGAAAACCAGGATTGGCGGGCAGGCGGGCAACATGGCGAACGACGCCGCCGCCATCGGGGTGAGATGCTATGTCCATTCCGCAAGCAAATCCGAAAAAATCATGCGCCTTTTCCGCGACGGGGCGATGGTTGCGAGAAAAGGCAGGTTTGTTCCTGCGGGAAAAGCCGGTGACAGTTCTGTTCCTCCAATCCATTTCGTGCTCGAATTCCCGGGCGACAGGATAATATTATCCCACGATGAATGCGCTTTCTCGATGAAGGAGGATGGGGAGTTCTACGCCGCGATAAAACCTCTCGCGAAAAAAATCGGTTGCTTTGCGGTCGGCGGGTTCCACCTCCTGCAAGGCAGGGACGTCGAGGGGAAAGTTGCCGGAATTGCCGGAAGGGTGCTCGGGCTGAAAGGCGAGAACCCGGAAATGAAAATCCACCTCGAGTGGGGCGACTTCCAGAACGTGAAGGCGATGGAAGCGACGCTGGGGCTTTTCGCGCCCGTCTGCGATTCCGTCGGATTCAATGAAAAAGAGCTGGAGCGCGTTTCGGCATACCTGCGCCTTCGGGGCGGCAAATACGGGCGAGCGCAAAAAATGCTCGAAATCGTTCAGGAAGTCGTTGTGCATACCTCGGAGTATTCGTTTGCGCTGTCTGAAAAAAATCAAAAGGGAAAACTCGAGAATTCGCTCCTTTTTGCATCGCTTGCCTCGGCCTATAAGGCAGTCAACGGGAGGGCCGGGAATTTTGCCGAATTGGAAAAAATGGCGAGAAACGCGAGGCCAAGAACCGAAGGGATAAGGGAAATGAAAAAGTTCGAGAGAATCGGGTTTGCATGCAACGCCGCCTTTGCCCCGTCCGTCGCATGCAAGCCGAAAATCACGGTCGGACTTGGCGACTGCTTCGCAATGGCTTTCGCGCTGACGCACTGAACAGAATTGCTCTGGATAAAAAAAATGCGGTCTTATTCGCCTGACGGCGAATTCCCGCATTTTGTGAACAAAAATGCGGCCGCCGGGATTTTCATTCCAAAGAAGGGGCTTCGCCCCTCTCTACACCCCTTTTCTTTTGGGACATTGAAAGACCTTTTCTTTCGAAAAGAAAAGGGATTTCATTTTGAACCCGGGTTATTGGCTTGGAAGGCCAGGGTCCTACCAGGCTAGACTACGGCCGCGCGAGTAGGTATATCGCGAATAAGGGATTTAATACTAGCGGAGAATGCGCCCCTCGCCGCGTGTGCGGCATACCCGACTTCGTCCCT